>JBAZDD010000306.1:0-3021 GCA_041654635.1 Candidatus Muiribacteriota bacterium | reverse complement strand
ATTAACATCATTGTCAATGATAACAGGAATTGCAAACTTTTTTTCCAAAATCTCTTTCAAATTTACATTTTCCCATCCAAGATTTGGTGCAACAACAATTTCACCCTGCTTTGATACTGTTCCAGGGAATCCTATTCCTATTCCTTCGATTTTATTTCCATTTACAAAACTATTGATAAAATTAATCAGATTCTCAATTATATAATCATATCCTTTCTGACTTTCTGTTTTTATTCTGGATTTTGAAATAACATTTCCATTTCTGTCAATTACTGCTGCTCTTATATTTGTTCCACCAAAATCTATACCAATAAACATTAATTCCCCCTCAAAATCTTATTTATTTCTTGGATAAAAGTTTTCTTTCTAACGGGTTTTAAAATAATTCCGTCAAATCCAGTTTTTCTCATTTTTTCAATATCTTCTGTTGAATCTTTTGCAGTTGCTGCTATTATTTTCATGTCAGAATTATTCTCTTTTCTTATTTGTTCAATTTTTCTAAAAACTTCATATCCATTCATTTCAGGCATTGTAATATCCATAATTATAACATCATATTTTTCTTCTTTTGCTTTTTTTATTCCTTCAATTCCAGATGTTGTACTTTCAACATATCCACCAAAAGAAGATATGAAGGTATTAAATAGAAATATCATTTCAGGAGCATCGTCTATTATAAGAAATCTATAGTTTGAAAAGTCTTCTTCTGAAACAATGTGCTGATTCTGTTTATTAACACTTATCAAATCAAATTTTATTTTAATCTCAAACTCTGTTCCATAATTTTTTCTGCTTGAAACTTCGATATTTCCTTCCATTTTTTGGATTAATTTTTTTACAATGGTTAATCCAAGACCGGTTCCGCCATACTTTTTATATGTTCCAATATCTTCCTGAGAATATGGCTCAAAAATTTTTTCAAGTTTTTCTTTTTCAATTCCATTTCCTGTATCTGAAATTCTGAAAAGCAGTTCTACAGAGTTATTATTTTGATATTCATTAATAATTTCAAGGCATATTTTTCCTTTTTCAGTAAATTTAACTGAATTCCCAATGAGATTAAATAAAATCTGCCTTATTCTGAAAGCGTCTCCATAAATGATTTCTGGTATCGAATGATCATATTTTAAAATCAGTTCAAGTTTTTTATTTTTTATTGAATGAGTAAATAAATCGAGAACATCTTCACAAAGTTTTCTCAAGTTAAATGGAATTTTTTCAATTAAAAATTTTTCACTTTCAATTTTTGAATAGTCAAGAATATCATTTATTACAGTTAGAAGATGTTCATTTGCTTTTGAAATAAGTTCAATGTATTTCTGATTTTCTCCACTTTCAATTTTATCCATTAAAATATCTGTTATTCCAATTATTGTTGAAAGAGGGGTTCTTATTTCATGGCTTAAATGAGACACATAAGCTATTTTATCTTCAAGGTGTTTTTCGCTTGAAGCTCTTTCATGTGAAATAGTCTGAAGATTTTTTATTATATATGTCAAATCCTCAACCATTAAATAATATATATATTTTTTTTTCTCTAAAAAATACAATTTTAAAATAGTTATATCAAAATATACTTTTCCAGTTCTGTTGGTTTTAACATTGTATTTTTCAATGATATCATCAAAATCAAGACTCTGACGACGGCAAACTTTTAAACCTTTTTCAAGCTGGCTAATTTCTTCATTTGATAATTTTATTTCTTTAAATAAATTCCAACTGTTTAAATCTTTTTTATGGTTAATTCCATACATTCCAAGTGCAGTTTTATTTATTTTTTCAAGTTTGAATTCTTCATTGAAAATTTCGTTTCCTAAAGGAGAGTATTTGAATATTTTATCAAAATTGCTCAGTTTCTGAATATGTTTTTTTTGGCTCATTATCAATTACTTACCTTTTAAGTAAAAATTCAGCAATTCTCAATTTAACTGAAAATCTTTTACAAACCCTCGTCCAGAAAAGGGTTTTCTTTAAATTTCATTGAGAATTTCTGGTAAAAAATTTATTAAGTTTATAAATCAAAAAATAGTATATTAAAAAAAATAAATATTGAGAAGCAATCAGAATAAAATTATTATTGAAAGTAATTAAAGTTTTTAAATAATAAAAAATATATATCCCTGTG
This sequence comes from Candidatus Muiribacteriota bacterium, assembly GCA_041654635.1. Taxonomy (GTDB): domain Bacteria; phylum Muiribacteriota; class Muiribacteriia; order Muiribacteriales; family Muiribacteriaceae; genus JBAZDD01. The sequence goes on along the minus strand of JBAZDD010000306.1, from coordinate 896 downwards.
ACTATTATAAAGCCAAACATTGCCAAGTCTAAAAAATTTGTTGAAGCAGCTTTTTTCAGATTATTAATATCGATTTTTTTATTATTGACCTTTCTGTCACCAAGAAGTTTAAATACTGCAAGTGAATAAAACACTTCAAGTCCGGTAAAAAACATAAAAATATAAATTGCAAAATAAATCATTCCTGTAAAATTTCTTCCACCAAGCTCCAGAATATTTGAAGCTCCACTGATAAACGCTGCCCAGAAAATGTGATAAATATTGTTGTATATTCTTATTTTATCCATTTCCTGCCCGCTTACTTCAACTTTCTGTGACAGGTTTCTTAATGTGTGAAAATAAAGATTTTTTTCATTTCTTCTAACAAAAATTAATTTTCGAATTTTATTTTCAAATATTCTCATATTTTTATTTTACACTTTATTTATAATAAATAAATTATGTGGTAAAATAAAGCAGTGAGTGATGGAGCAGTGAGTAAGTGAATAAGTGAGTAAGTAAGAAAAATCAAAAACTTAGTAGCTGCGGATGAAACGGGATTAAATCGCGAATGAAACGCGAATAAAACGGGATTAAATCGCGATAGAAACGCGGATGAACCTGAGCGGAAAGCCATAACATGATGCGTAGGCACACCATTACACTTCGCGACAGCGAAGTCTAGGAGGCTTTATATGGATTTAATTATTAGAAACAACAAAAAGTATATTGTAATTTTAGTAATATTTACACTGGTATTAACAAGTGCTGCTTTTAATTTAAAAGATTTGCTGAAAAACACTGCAAAAACCGTGGCAATTGGTGCATTAATCCGAGAACTTGCCGAACCTTTAAACAAATTTGTTAATGATATGCTTCTAAATCATAATGTTGCTAATCGTGAAACAACAAAAGTT
>JBAZDD010000305.1:0-3025 GCA_041654635.1 Candidatus Muiribacteriota bacterium | reverse complement strand
GATAAACTTAAAGACATAATTAAAAATAAAGACCTCAGTAAATATATTTTATAACAAAAAATTTGATAATTTTTTGTTGTAAATGATAAATTAAAATTTATCAACTTTACTCGTTATCAAAGATAACGTTTACAAAGAAATATGGAATTACTGTAATCCATATTTCTTTCTTGACTTTATTAAAACTTTACTATAATATATTATTATAATAATTAATAACAAATGGGGAATTTAACTGAAATGAATATCACTGTAGTTGACGATGACCGATCTTTAACAAAGATTATTAACACCTATCTAACCAAAAATGGATATGATGTAACTGTATTTAATAATCCTAATGTATTTTTTTCAAAAATCTGTGACACTAAATGTCCTGATATGATTGTAATGGATTTAATGATGCCAGATAACGATGGACTTACAATACTCAAAAAAATTAAAGATTTACAGAAAACCAAACATATTCCTGTACTTATTATGAGTGCAAAAAACTATAAATCCACTGTATTATCATGTCTTTCGGCTGGTGCTTGTGATTTTTTACCAAAGCCATTTACATTAGACAGTCTTGTTGAAAAAATCAAAGATATGACTGACTAAATCTTCAATTTTTACATTTTCAAAACATTTTTTGTGTTTTTCAGTTAATTTCATTCCAGGTATATGTTTATTTGTTTTATCCAATTCTACAACTTCTGAATTTTCTGAAACCGGTCCGAAATACTCGGGTGAGGTTGGACCAAATATGGTTATTATTTTTTCAGCATGAGCCGCTGCTATGTGCATTGGTCCGGAATCAAAAGAAATTACTCCGCGAGAATTTTCACAAATTGTAACCCATTCATCGATACTTTGAATAACAAAATCTTCAAACCCAGTTTGTTCATCATACTTTCCTGAAACAGCTAAAAATTCTAATTCTGATTTTTTTAATAATTCCCATAACAATAACATTTTTTCTCTATCAAATTTTTTCCACTCAGTCGCACCAGTATAAAACAATATTTTGTGTTTAATATTTTCAGGTATTTTTATTTTATCAGTGTTTTTAACAGTGAGCTTTGAATAATTTTTTTCTCTGTATGATATATAATCAAATGCCTGGGAAAGGTTAATTTTATTCCTGACAATTATATGAATATTATCTTTATAAAGCATTTCAGCCGGTTGCAAAAGATTTCTGCTAATTAATTTCAGAAAAAAAGTATCTTTTTTATTTGGTCGAAAATTATAAACTTTATCAAATTTTTCTTTTCTTAAATTAAAAATTGTATTTATTATTTCTAAAAAACTGGATTTTTTTTCATATTTATTACAGGTATGAGGGAAATTAACTGTATGTATTTTATGTATTAATCCACATTTTTCAAAAATTTCTCTTGTATTTTTTTTACACAGTACATGAATTTCATTGTGGGGAAAATTTTTTCTGTATTCTTCTATAGAGGGGAGAGTTAAAAAACAATCCCCAATATGATCTAATCTGACAAATAAAATTTTCATTTTTAAAAGTTTATTTTTTTCCTTTTTACAGGCATTGTCATACAGCGACATCCACCGCCACCACGGGCAAGTTCAGAACCTTCTATGGTTACAACAAATTTTTTATAATCTTTAATTTTGACTTTTTCATTTATAATATCTTCAGCTTTTAAAACATCAAATCCATTTTTTGATAATTCTTCGATTGTATGAACATTTCTTCCATATCCGATTACTTTACCAGGAGCTATTGCAAAAAAGTTTGCTCCACTATGCCACTGTTCTCGTTCCTGAATCCATGGATCGTTTTTCCCACCACAGAATACAGGTTTCATATCCATACCTATTTTTTTAAGTACGTCAGGGATATGTTCATCAGTAGATATATTTTTTACCTTTCCATTATCAATTACTATGTGAACTGTCTGATATCTTGTTGGTTTCATTATCAATGGTTCATAAACCATCACTTTATCTTTATCAAGAAATGTAAAAACCATATCAAGATGGATAAATGATTCTGGCTTATCAGGAAGTTCCTGAACAATTATATGTTTTTTTTCATTTTTTGCCATGAATTTTTCAACAATATAGTCAACACCCTGTGACGAGGTTCTTGAACCAATTCCAATAAGAAGCACATCTTCGCGTGCAATAAGAACATCTCCACCTTCAATTAAGATATTATTATTAAATTTTGCGCTTTTGGCAGGATTAACTGTTCTTGCATTAAATTGTTGAGAAGAATCAAAAATAGCTTCCATTATTATTACTTCTCTTTCTCTTACAGCATTAGCCATTCTTCCAATTAGTGTTTTATCATACATTGTAACAGCGGAATCTCTGGTAAAAAAGAAATTATGAAGAGGTCTAAGAGAAAATCTTTCAGGATTTAAAAATTTTGTCAGTGTATCCTTTTTCATCGGAACACCTTCAATTAATCTGGTTGCCAATTCTTCTGCTGAAAGGCTGTTAAGATAACTTGCTATTTCAATACAACATTCATTTTTTAATATTTTTTCAACAAGATTTTCTTTTATTCTGTCATTTTCAAGAATTTCTTTAAGTAAATCCTTAACCTGATAAGTTTTAGCAAACTTTGAAAGCACTTTTTCCATCTGTTCATATTCTTTTAGAGCTACTTTCAAATTCAAAACATCACTGTATAAAGCTCTTTCTGCATTTTCAGGAGTCATATTTTCAAGTTCTTTACCCGGAGTATGCAGTAAAACAGCTTCTAAATCTCCTATTTCTGAATATACACCGGTGGTCAGTTTCTCTCTCATATTATCCCCTTTAATCATTCCTTATCTTTTATTTTGTGATTAATAATAGAAACTTAATACAAAACAAGAAAAAATTCAAGAATTAATTAAAAAATGTAACTATTTGTAACGCTAAATTTCAGTTTTAAGCTTGAAAAAACGATTATTATTTTGTATATTAATATTAATTAATCAGTTAATTTTAAATTTTATATATAAAAGGAGTTTCAAATGAAAAAAGGAATGAAAAAAACTTTAACACTGTTTGTTTTAGC
>JBAZDD010000304.1:0-3048 GCA_041654635.1 Candidatus Muiribacteriota bacterium | reverse complement strand
TGTGGCAGATTTTTTTGATTTTGTTTTTGTAGGTTCAGTTTTTTTAGCAGTTTTTGGTTTTGAAGCTTTTTTATCAGATTTTGCAGTAGTTTTAGTATTTTTTTTACCTTCAACTTCAAAAACAATTTTATCTTCTTCAGTTGAAACACTTGTCAGAAGCACGTCACCTTTCTGGAAACTTTTATTAAGTATTCCTTCTGATAAAGGATTTTCAACAAGAGTTTTTATTGAACGTTTTAATGGTCTTGCACCAAACTTAAGATTTGTTCCTTTGTCAACAATAAATTCTTTAACTTCAGGAGTTATATTAAGTTTCATTCCAAGACTTTCGAGTCTTTTAAGTACATCTTTAATCAGAATATCAAAAATTTCCATGTTATCTTCTTTTGTCAAAGCTTTAAAAGTAACTATTTCATCAATTCTGTTAAGAAATTCAGGCGGGAAGGATTTTTCAAGAGCTTTTCCTGTTTCACGTGATCTTACAGTATGATCTTTAACCACAGATTGAGAACCAAAACCTATCATTCTCTCAAGCTCTTTAAATTCTTCAACACCAACGTTTGTTGTCATAATAACAACAACATCTTTAAAAATTATTCTTTCACCATGATTATCAGTTAAAATTCCATCATCAAGAATCTGAAGAAGAACGTTATGCATTTTTCTGTGAGCTTTTTCAAGTTCATCAAACAACACTATTGATTTTGGTTTAGCTTTTACAGCTTCTGTAAGATAACCACCTTCTTTATGACCAATATAACCAGGAGGTGCTCCTATTAGCTTTGCATATTCGTGACTCATTGAATACTCAGAACAGTCAATTCTGATTAGTTCTTTTTCATCACCATATAAAAATTCAGCTAAAGCTTTTGCTAATTCTGTTTTACCCACACCAGTCGGTCCTGCAAACATGAAAGAACCAATAGGTTTTTCAGGATTTCTTAATCCAACATGAGCTTTTCTTATAGCCTGAGAAACAACTTTAACAGAATCTTCCTGACCAATAATTCTTTTTTTAAGATGAAGCTCCATATTTATCAGTCTTTCTGTAATATCTTCATCTTCCTCTTCTTTTTTCTCACCATCAATTGTTTTGATACCTTCATCTTCATTTCTTTCAAGAGTAATAGTAACATTTTTTATATCAAGTGATGGATTAACCTGAATACAAAGGTTATAAAGTTCCTGTTCAGTAATTTCCCCGAAAAGGCTGTAATTATTATTTCCAAATACAAGTGGAGCAATTTCTTCAAGATAATTTACAATAGCTGTACTTATAATAAGTCTTTTATAGGATTTCTTATCTGTAATATTAATATTTTTAAAAATCTTGTTTATTTCATCCTCAGTGAATTCTCTTATCTGAACAAATCTGTCAAGAGATTCACAGAATTTCATCTTCACTCTTGCCTTACCCATTAACTTTCACCCCCTTTAACAGGTGGTATATCCAAACCAATGTCATTTCTATAATGCATTTCTCTGAAAAATATTTTTGAAATATTTTCATAAAGTTTTTTTCTTGCTTTATCAACATCATTATTTTTAACTGTCATACACAAAACTCTTCCGCCATTTGAATTTAGTCTGTCATTCTGTAAAACTGTACCGGAATGGAACAAAAACAGATTATCATCGGTTTTTACTTTTTCTATACCTGTTATTAATCTGCCTGTAATATATTTAAGAGGATAGCCACCAGAAACAATCTGTGAACATATTGTCTGGTCTCCCCATTTGATTTTCAAATCTTTAGTTTGATTATTTAATATTTTATAAATTATTTCTGCAAGGTCAGTTTCAAGTCGAGGCAGTATAACCTGAGTTTCAGGATCGCCAAATCTTACATTCAATTCAACAACTTTTGGACCTTTTTCTGTAATAATCAGCGTCATATAAATAACACCTTTCATTTTAAGCCCTTCTTTTTTCAAAGCTTTAAGGAAAGGTTCAACCACCATTTTGGTAACATCTTTTTCGACTTTGGAAGTCCAGATAGGAGCAGGTGAAATTGCACCCATACCATGTGTGTTAGGACCTCTGTTCATGTCATAAGCTCTTTTATAATCCTGAGCTGAGGTAAGCCCGAAACATTTTTCGCCATCAGTGAAAAATGTAATTGTAATTTCATCACCAGTAAGCAATTCCTCAATTACAACATTCTTTCCTGCATCTCCAAAAACTTTATCCTGCATCATAACATTTACAGCAAGTTTAGCAGTAATTTCATCTTTTGCTATAATAAAACCTTTTCCAGCTGAGAGACCGTCAGTTTTTATAGCAAGAGGAGCTCCAACTTCTTCAATATATTCAAATGCTTCTTCCTGAGTTTCAAATGTTCCAAATTTAGCGGTAGGTATATTATATTTTTCCATTATCTGTTTGGCATAACCTTTTGAACCTTCAAGTTTTGCAGTCTGCTGATTAGGACCAAAAATTTTAAGTCCTTTTGCCTCAAATTTATCAACTATTCCTTCGGTAAGAGAAATTTCAGGTCCCACTACTGTAAATTCAATTTTATTTCTCTGAGCAAATTTTAATAGTTCATCAATGTTTTCAGCTTTAATATCAACACATTCTGCTATTTCAGCTATTCCGGCATTACCGGTAGCACAGAAAACTTTTTTTACAAGCGGGGATTTGGACAATTTCCATGCAATTGCATGTTCTCTGCCACCCCTTCCAATTACTAGAACGTTCATAATTATGCACCCTTTCTTCCAGAACAGCTGGAAATCACAAATAATATATAAAATTTAGAATCTTAAGATTCCTTCAATACCGACTAATATAAAATATTATAGAAATATGGTTATTATTTCAAGTTAATTTATTTGGTTACAGGTAGAATGAATGGGTTGAGGGTCAGCAATTCTCAATGAAGTTTTTTTCGTAATGTTTATATTTTTTTTGCTGTCGCCCCGGCGATGTTTTATGCCGGGGTCCATTGCTCTTATCTTTTGTAGGGAGCAGAACACTGTTCTGCCCGGCTTCTGTATTGAGTTTTGCCCTTCGTTGTCATTCCGCGTACGCAAGAATCCAGTGTCA
>JBAZDD010000303.1:0-3094 GCA_041654635.1 Candidatus Muiribacteriota bacterium | reverse complement strand
CACCTGAAAAAGGGTCTTTACCCATATCATAACCATCAAGATTCGATGAATCCACCATTGGTATTCTTTTAACTCTTTCACCATTCCTGTCAACTATCATTATGGGGACTTTATTCTGTCCGGTTAGTTCTACTGTACGGGATACAATGCGGTTCAGACCCCTCGTTTCTTTTACATCAAATGTTACTTTGGCTGTGATTATCGGTTCCATGTAATTGCCTCCAAGCAGGGTAAATTCTATCTGATTTGAGTTATTTACTGGTTTCAATGTGTATTTTGTATTCCCATGCTGATAATATTCAACTCTTCCTCTTGTTGTTTTCTTACCTGTTCCAGACCAGCTCCATGTCATTTCTTCAAGGCCTGATGTATTTATATCTGTTCCATCAGGATAGGTTATTTTTGCTGTAAGTATTACTGATTCACCTGGATTCAGGTTTTCAATTAATGGAGTTACAGTTATTTTGAGTAAATCATTAATTAAAAACTCTTTAGCTTCTATTACTCCATTGTCTGAAGTCATATATTCTGCTGGCATCATTTCAATATAAAATGAACCTTCATCATAATATTGATAATAATATATTTCATTGTAAAATTTCATTGCTTTTTTTATATTTATTAATGCTTCTTGAAAATTCCCTTTTGATTTCTCAATAAATGCAAGCTCTTTTAATGCTTCTGCTTTTAAATAGTTGTTTTCTTTATTTAATATTTCTTTAAACTCTTTTTCTGCTTCATCTGTTTTATCAAGCATTAATTTTATTTGACCTTTTAAGAATTTTTTCTGTGTGTTAATAAATTCATCTTTGTTTATTTCATAATCCCAGTAAGATGGTTTTATTTCTTCAACAAGTTTTTCTGATTTTAACAGCAAATCATAATCCCCTGTTTCAAATGCTTTTTTATTTAATGCTCTTATATAATATATAAATCCCTCTATAACAAAATCACTGCTTTTTTTATATTTGTTATAATATTTTTCCCCTTCTATCAAAGCCTGATTAATATCGTTTTGAATAAAAAACACTTTCACTAAATAAGAATTTGCCATAATCCTGTCTTCTTTAAATGGTGAATTTGTCATTATTTCATTTAACTCTTTTTTTGCCTGTTCTAATTTACCATTTTTTATCAAATACATTCCTAATTTTATTTTTATCCAGTAAACATCTTCGTAGTCTGAAAATAATACAATCAAATCTTCAAGCTGTTTTTTATATACACTGCCAAAAAAATTTGAATTTATCTCATCTTTCAAATAATAACGATACATATCGTGAATGTAATTTATACCATCATTTATAAACGCTATTCCTATGTATAAATGCCAGTCGCTGTAATCTGTATATGGTATTTCCTTTTTATAAATTTCAAAATAATTATTGAGAATTTCCCCAGCTCTTTTTATTATCAGCTCAAATTCCTTATTTGAATTTAAATTAATCAAAGAATTAACAAGCAACTGATTTACACTTTCTGTAATTTGATTTAAAAAGAAGCATTTTCCGTCATTATAATCAAATGGCGATGTGTCAAAAAAATTAAACTCTTTCATTATTTTATTTACGTATATTTCAGCTTCGTTCAAATAATTTATTACATTTTCAATTATTCCATTTTCGAGAAATATAAAAATTAAACTTTTAAACACTTCAATTTTTGTTTCGACAATCTCATTAGCTCGAACTTTTTCAGTTATAATCCATTTATTGTAAAAATCATCACATAAATTCAAAACTGTTTTGTAATAACCTTCTTTTTCATAAATATCACCAGCATTATTTCCTAACTCTATGTAGCTGTTAATTATTTCAAGTTCTGCTGCAATTTGTTCATCATCATTTGGTGATTTATCTCTAATTTGAGTAAATGTTTTTATAGAATTTTGCAAATTAAATGTATTCTGTTCTAATTTTGCTCTATAAAGATATATTATGTTAAATATTGAATTTTTTCTGTGGATTATTTCTTCTTTAATAGCTGAATCTGTTAATTTTTCTATACTTGTATTAAAACTGTTTATACCTTCATAACTTAATCCAGTCCAGTTATTACCACCTTTTTTTATAAATTCACCATTGCTTATGTTTAGAGCCTGGTTGAAATAATTTAATGCCTGCCTATAGTTTTTTCTGCCATATTCATTAAGTCCTTTTTTAAATGTTTTATCTATCGATACTGAAAAAAATGTGGGAATTCTGTCATACCAGTTTAATATTTTTATTATATTTTCTTTTCTTATTCTAAACTTTTCTTTATCTTTTGATTTTTTAAATTCTTCATAAGCAAATTCCCATCTGTTTTTTATAAAATCTGCCATGTATTTTGACAGAGATATATTTAAAAATCTTTCTTCATAATCTGTTTCATCAAATCTTATACTGTTTAAAACTCTTGTTAGATATACTCGATTGTATGAATTAATAATAAGTTCATCTTTATATTCTATAAATAACATTGTTATTTCGGGGTAACTATCACAGACATCGTTTAAAATTTTTATAATATTAAAACTTCTATTTGATGAATGGTTTCTTTTTTCAATAATTTTCGATAAAAAAGATAGAGAGTTTTCGACTTCTTCTTTTGTTTCCTGAATTATTTCATGTATTTTATATGAAAATTCAAGTTCTTCGTCGGTTTGGGCCTGTTTTGAGCTTATGTTAAATAATCTTATAAACTCAGCATGATTTTTTAATACTTCAATGCTTAGTAAGGTTTCTTCAATCTGATTATTTAAAAACATTATGTTTTCGGCTCTTTGTTGAATATTCATTGAAGAAACAGAAATAAAAAAAATCAGAACAATAAATAGAGAAACAAGTTTTTTCATATAAAAACCCCCGCTGGTTATTATTTATGAGTGTTAAATTAGAATAGATACATACGAGAAAAATATAATAATTGTTTTTATTTTAAACCTTTAAAATTAGAAAGTCAACGTTTTTTTAAAACGCGGGTGAAACTTAAGAGCCGTGATCCGTAATCCGTAATCCGTAATCCGAGAAAGCAAGAACTTAAGAAACGTGGGTGAATCTTTATAACCGTAAAAAGTAATCCCTATCGCTTTTCCCTTCCAGTCATACTCACT
>JBAZDD010000302.1:0-3095 GCA_041654635.1 Candidatus Muiribacteriota bacterium | reverse complement strand
AATATTAAATTCTGTTAACATATTTTTGAAAAACTCAGTAAAATTATTAAAATTCAGCTGATTTTCCCATAAAGTATCATCAGCATCTATAATCAGTGTAAGCATAAATCAACCTTTACCTTTTTTAAGTTTATTTTCAAAAATTTTTACAATTTCATCATCAACAGTTGACATACCAGCCTGAGCAATTTTTCTGAGATTATCAATAGTATTTTCAATCCTTTCTTCGATAATACCATTATGCTCATCAACAACACATCTATTCATTGCAAGCAGAGCATAACTGACAGAATTACCACAGGCAGTAGAAAGTTTCAGCGAACAGCTGCCTTTGGCACCATCACAGATAACACCAGTAATATCAGCAAGAAGATTAGAAACAGAATCAATAATTTCAGCAGTAGAGGCACCAGAAAGAAAAGCAATACCAGCGGTAGCACCCGAAGCTGAAGCAGAAACACAGCCACAGACAGGGGAGAGTTTACCAAGCTTTTCTTTGATATAAGCAGTTACCATAAAGGAAACAGCAAGCGCAATCTGAAGTTTTTTTCTATCATCCAATTTATTATATTCATAAAAACAGTAAACAGGCAGAGAAGCAGCAATACCCTGATTACCACTGCTACATAAAGTCATAACACCAACTTTTTCACCACCCATTCTTGCATCACATGCACCAGCAACCATATATTTGATATAATTCTCAACACATTGACAAATTTTACCCTCATCCCATAACTTTTTAACAGAATATCCAAGACCAAGACCTATGGGAATAGTTAAACCACTCTGAGAAGCTTTAATATTTGCATTTATAACATTTTCGGTGAGCTCCAAATCTTCATCAGAAATAGTCGAAGCATAATCAATAATATTTGCAACAGTAGCAGCACCAAAATAAGAAACAGAATTATAACCATTATTTTTATTTTCTTCATAGGTTGGAGCTTCAAATTTGATTTCACCATTAAGAATTAGTTTAACCAGACCAAGATGTTCATGCTTAATTTCTGCAACAGCATAATCATCATCATAAGTATAGACTTTGGCCAGAATAAAAATCCCTTTTTTTTCTTTATCAACAAGCAGACTGACACGCTTTTCATTAAGGAATTTATCAGCTTTCTCGTGAATATCTCTTGCAACATTTGAAAAAATCTCAAACCCTTTTTCAGGTTCTTTTATAAACAATCCAAGAGAAGCAGCATAAAGATTGCCGGTTTTTCCATCACTGCCAGGAATACCAGCCCCAAATCCATTTTTAAAAATATTCCTGTCAGTAATAACAACAAGTTTTCTTATAGGCTTATCACCTAAAAGCCGGGCAGCATGAGCCACAGCAAAAGCCACAGCAACCGGTTCAGTGCAGCCATAAGCCAGTTTAATATTTTTATTATAAAATTCTCTAAAATTCATATTATACCCCGAATTTAATTTTATTTAATATTATACATTAAAAAAGGGAAATAAAAAAGAGTTTTGACATTGTATAGCAAATGATATATAATAGTTATAGGAGGATATTAACATGAAAGATCAAATAAATTTCAGAATAGACTCTACGATTAAAACGGAAGTTGAAGATATTCTAAAACAACTTGGACTTACTAAAACACAGGCAATTAAATTATTTTTTAATAAAATTATTCAGACAAAAAGTATTCCATTTTCAATAAACATCCCAAATGAGGAAACAATAAAAGCATTAAATGCAGCAGAAGATGGAAAAAATTTGAAAAAATTTAAAAATAAACAAAAATTATTCAGTGATTTAGGAATTTAATTTTCGATATGTTAGAGATAACTATATCTTAATAATTTACAAAATTTCAAAAATTAATTTGACTTTAGTTAGAATAGGATCACATTCTGAATTATTTAAATAATTTATGCTTATTTTTTTTATGTAAAATAAAATTATATGTAAAATAATTCGAGAATTTATGTTAAAATAATTTTAGAATTAACAGCATTACGCATTTGAATACATTGTTATTTTTGCGGATGCAACAAGTTATTGATATTTCATATCAAGTGTATTCTACTAAAGAATTTTGATTCCTTTTGAGAGTATATTATTTCCGAATGGTGTAGTTAATTCATTTTTAAGTAAAATATGAGGTTCGATCCTTAAATCGATTTTTCGTCGTTTTGTCATCAATTCATATTCCAAAAAAAATTTATTTTTTATTTTATTACCATCAACAATAATTGCTATATCAATATCTGAATCTTGATTAGCGGTGTTTTTTGCATAAGAACCAAATAAATAAATGTTTTCATATTGAATTAGTGTTTTAATAATCTTTGAATATTCAATTATTATTTTCTTTATTGTTTTATTAATTTTTTCAGCCATTGTCTTAAATCCTTAATTTCATTTATTTGATTTTCAGTAAATTCTTTTGTACAAATTTTTCTAAATTCCATTTTATAATCAGGATATCTTCCACTTATATTAAATTTTGTAATCATATCCAATTTATCTGCTTTTTTATCATTAATTTCTATTCCAATTTTATTTGCTAATCTATTTAAATCATGTGTAAATGGAGGAGTTTCATTTTTTTCCTTAATATATAATGCTTTAAGCAGTTTTTCAATAACTAAATGACCAACAAATAATGACCACGAATAATCATTACTGGAAAATAAATTTTGCATTGTTTTAAAATCATTATCTGATGTTTTAATCCAATAGTTAATTAGGTCTATTTTTTCCATATAAAAATATTCTATCATAAGTTGTTGTTTTTTTCCATTGCAAAACTTTAGAAACAGTAATTCTCAATCTAGATTTTAGATTGTATGTTTTTTAAGGTATTTTTTGAATTAGAAAATTAGTTTATTTTATGTTTTGTTTTGTTATTTTTTTTGAAAGTTACTAATTTAAGTTTTATTTTCAATTTTATAGATTTTTTTTACTTCTATTACAATATCTCCACACATTATTTTAAATATTTCATCATTAATAAAACGCGTACTAAGTCGCAAAAGAACCGCGGATGAAACGATAATGAATCTTAAAAGCAAAGAACAAAAACAATTAAAGCGAACAATAGCGGAGAAATAAAAGAATAAAGCATTAATCAGAT
>JBAZDD010000301.1:0-3097 GCA_041654635.1 Candidatus Muiribacteriota bacterium | reverse complement strand
TCATCAATTTTATCTACAGGTATAACACAGTGAGGATTTCCAACATTTACAGCTGTACATGTAAAAACTCTGTCTTCAAACTGAATTTTTTCAGAAAGAATTTCTTTTTTATTATATATTGCAGGGATTTTTTCTGTTTCAAAAACACTTTTTCCTATTTCAATAGTAATTTCATCTGAATCTTTATTATCAATTCTGACATTTCTCATTCCAGAATCAGTTTCAACTGTAAAACATTTTTTTTCAGGATTTTTATCAGCAATGAGCTTTCCGACACATCTTAAGGCGTTCCCACACATCATTCCTCTTGAACCATCAGAATTGAACATAATCATCTTCCCGTCTGCTTTATCTGATGGAAGCAGAAAAACAATGCCGTCACTTCCTACTGAAAATCTTCTCTGAGACAGCTCCTTTGCAATAAACTCTGCATTTTCAGGTAAAGATTTATATTGTGTAAAATAAATATAATCATTACCCGCCCCGTGCATTTTAATAAAATTCATAATAAAGCTTCTGCAATCTGAACAGCATTCAGCGCAGCACCTTTTAACAGCTGATCACCACAAACAAAAAAATCAACTCCGTTTTTTCCAAAAATATTACTGTGGCGAATTCTTCCAACTTCAACATTGTAAATTCCTGTAGATGTTATTGGCATTGGATAGAGTGATTTTTGTGGATTATCAACAAGGTTTATTCCAGCAGCTTCATTTAAAAGGTTTCTATAATCATCAAGGTCTATTTCCTGCTCGGTTTCAACTGTAACAGCCATTGCATGAGCTCTGAAAGTTGGAATTCTTACACAAGTTGCACTTATGTCAATTTTTTCACATTCTAAAATTTTTCTTGTTTCCCAGACTACTTTCATTTCTTCTTTTGTATAACCATTTTCCATAAAAATATCAATCTGAGGAATTAAGTTAAAAGCTATTGAGTGCTGAAAAGCTTTTGGCATTACAGGATTTCCATTAAGATAGTCTCTTGTTGAATTTTCAAGTTCTTCCATGCCTTTTGCCCCTGCACCACTTGCTGCCTGATAAGATGACATGATTATTTTTTTAATTCCAAAATTTTTATAAATTACATTTAATGGAAGTATTGCAATAGCGGTTGTGCAGTTTGGATTTGCAATAAGTTTATTGTCTTTTATAGTATGTGAGTTAATTTCAGGAATTACAAGAGGAACATTTTTATCATATCTGAAAGCTGAAGAATTATCTATTACAGTGCAGTTTTCTTTTACTGCTTTTTTAGCAAATTTTTTCGACCATTCTCCACTTATTGCAAAAAAAGCAATGTCAATCCCTCTGAAATCCGCATTGTCAGCATTTTCAACTTTTATTTCACCACCAGGAGTGTCAATAACACTTCCTGCTGATTTTTCTGAAGCAAAAAGCCTGAGATTTTTTATTGGATATTTTCTGTGATATAAAACTTTTATAAGCTCTGTTCCAACTTTTCCGGTTGCACCAAATATTCCTATATTATATACCATGTCTTACCTCAAGCCCTCAAGAATTTTTTTCAGTTTTTCAACATTTTTTTCTTCCATGTCACATAAAGGAAGACGACAGTTGCCAGCAGGCATATTCCACATTTCCATACTTTTTTTAACTGGCATTGGATTTGTTTCAATAAACGCACCTTTGAAAAATGGAAGAAGTTTATAATGCATTTTTCTTGCACTTTCAAAATCGCCTTTTAAAGCATAATGAACAAGTGCTGAAACTTCTTTCGGTATGAGATTTGCAACAACTGAAATAACCCCATCTCCACCAAGACTCATTAATGGAAGTGTAAGCCCGTCATCACCGCTTAATACTGCAAAATTTTCATTTCTACTTTTTATCTGATAAATAACATCACCCATCTGCCCGACATCACCAGAAGCTTCTTTTACTCCGGCAATTCCAGGTATCTGAGATATTATTTTAAGAGTTTCTGTTTCAATGTTAACGCCTGTTCTTCCTTTAATATTATAAACAACCACCGGAATATCAACATTTTTAGAAATTTCTTCAAAATGTTTTATAATCCCTGTTTGAGTAGGCTTATTATAATATGGAGTTACAACAAGAGCATATTCAGCCCCCATATCACTTGCCATTTTTGTATTTTTAATTGTAGTAGCGGTATTGTTGGTTCCTGTCCCAACCATTATTGAAACTCTTCCAGTAGCACATTTAATACCTTCTGCTAAAATCTTTTTCTTTTCTTCATCTGTCAGTGTAGGGGTTTCTGCAGTAGTGCCTAAAAAAAGCAATCCGTCAATATTATTTTCAATCTGATATTCGATATTGCGACACAGTCCATTGTAATCAACACTGTCATTTTTAAATGGGGTAATTAAAGCTGTCCATGCGCCTTTTAATGTCATAAAAATCTCCTTTTAAAAAAATCTTCTGCTCTGTAAATACCTTTTTTATCAATAAACCACTCGGCAGCCATTACAGCCCCGAGGGCAAATCCGTTTCTGTTTCTTGCTTTATGGCTTAACTCTATTGTATCAAATTCTGAATCAATCATTACCGAGTGACTTCCAGGAACCCAACCATTTCTAAGTGAGGCAAAATGTATTGTATTTTCATTAATTTTATCCTTTGATATATCGTATTTTACATTGGTTTTTCTTTCAATATTTTCAACAAGAATATCGGCAATAACGCAAGCTGTTCCTGAAGGACTGTCTTTTTTTTCTTTATGATGAACTTCAAGCGCTGAAACGTCATACATTTCAGCTTTATTAATTATTGCTGAAGCTTTCTCAAGCATAAGGTAAAAAACATTCATTCCTATTGAAAAATTTGAACCCCAGAGAAGTGAACAGTTATTTTTATTAAACAGTTCAAAAATTTCACTTTTATTTTCATACCAGCCTGTGGTTCCCGTAACAGTATGAATTCCAGTTTCGGCAAGTTTTTCCATATTATTTCTGAAAGCTGTCGGAGTTGAAAATTCAATACATATTTCAGCATTATTTAAATTTTCTTTTGAAATTTCTTTTATACAATCGTTATTAAATGGGTCAATAACTGCTGTAATTTGATGTTTTCTTTCCTTTGCAATTCTCTCTATCGCTTTTCCCATCTTTCCG
>JBAZDD010000300.1:0-3099 GCA_041654635.1 Candidatus Muiribacteriota bacterium | reverse complement strand
GTCAGGCCGACCTCTGCGGGCTTAAACTCGGGCTCGGCACAGACCCCGTTTAACTTGTTTGCGGTCACTAAGAGTTCGGCAGAACTCTGATCACTAAAAATCGCAGATTTCTGTCACTGCTTTTAATGGTCGCTGCTTTTTATATATTATTTGACAATTGTTACCGTCTATGGTAACATATTAATATGGGAAGAATAATTAAATTCCTTAAAATTGATAATAAAAAAAACGTAGAGGATTTTATTAATACATTATCTATAATAGAAAAAAAGAAAACATTATTCGTTTTGAAATTAATATCTCAAAATGAGCGAATTGCTAATGAATTTTTCAAAAAATTAAAAAATACTGATGATATATGGGAAATTAAAATCGATGTTAACCAAAAGTTTATAAGAATTTTTTGTTTCTTGGAAGCTCAAAATATTATTATTGCTACTAATGCTTATTTTAAAAAACAAAATAAAACTGATAAGAAACAAATTAAATTGGCAGAAAAATACAAAAAAATTTACTTTGAAAATTGAAGACAAGAAGGAAAATTTAAAGGGGGTCTTTTATGAAAAAAAAGCATAATATCAAATTAAATGATTTTGAAGATTTTTTATTTAATCAAAAACTGAAGGACAGCTCTTTGAAAAATTTCGATCAAGAATATGAAGAGTTTAAAAAAAATATAAATATTGGAAATTATATTAAAAAATTACGATTAGAAGCTGGTTTAACTCAAACTGAACTTGCTAATAAAATTAATTCTACTAAAAATTCCATTTCTCGTCTGGAAAATCATTCTAATGATGTTAAATTCTCAACCATTGTTAAAATTGCTTTAGCTTTAGGAAAAGAAATAAATATTTATTCAATGTTTATTGACAAAAAAAACTATATTGTAAGTGATAATTGATTTAAAAAAAGTTATTGTTTGTTTTCAACAAACAAGTTATTTTTCTTCTACGACGAACAAGTTATTAATGCTTCGCATCAAGTTATTGCTTAAACTTCGTTTAACCAAGTTATTGTTTACATAGTAAACAAGACATAAGCTTTTTCTTTAGCGTAGCTAAATTACTTGTTCACAGGTGCTTGTGACTGTGAATAATAACTTGATTTTGTTTTATAAAATCAATAACTTGTTTCGTTAGAAACAATAACTATTTTATTCGCAACCGCAGGTTGCTCTTTCATTAGGTTTAATCATCATTACAACCCATAGACAGTCAGGACAATTAGTATTTTTGTAAAAAGCATCAAATTTCAACTTAACTGTAAAATTATCACTATTAATTGCTTCCGTTACAATTTTTGAATAAAATCTCGGTATATATCCAATTTTATTATTTTCAACATAAACTTCTACTGCATTAGAATCGAAATTATTTCCAGGCTCAGATTTTAATTTAAATTCTGTATCTTTTGAAAAATCAATATATTTTATTAAACATTTATTATTTTTATCTAATTCACAAACATCATAATATTCCACGCCTGCTAAAGGAAATTTTCGGATTATTGGTTTGTTTTCAAGCTTTAGTATTGGCTGAATTAGATCAATTGAATCTATAATCAATCTACCACCTGTTTTTTTTAACAATTCGAATTCTATATTTTCGTCTTCTTGAACACCATGTTTAGCTATAATTTCAGAAAAATCCATTCGTGAAAAATCAGGTAATCTAGATTTAAATGTTTTAAAAATTGTTTTTGATTCATATTTTTCATTAAGTTTCGGAAATTCAGTAAATAAAATAAAACCTTCTTCAAGGGCTTTTTTAACGTTTAACTTATCTGAATTAAGACTATATTCAAAAGTATATAATGAGTTTTCTTTATCATAGGTTAATTCACCAATTTTATGTCTTTGTCTTTTGGAATTTTTCCAATATACCCAAAGCTTATTTTCACACATACTAATCAACTCTCCGAATCGTTTTTTAAAAAATTTATTTTTGATAAAATTATTTTTTTAATCAATTCCTTTTGGTCATAAATCATGAATTTATCTGGAACATTATTTATTTCATGTATTATAACATTTTCATTATCAAATAATATTTTTTTAAACCGGTTATATTCACAAGGGAATAATTGTTTTGTTTTTAATATCACTTCATTATACTTTGGTTTTTTAGCTTTTTCAAGCTTTATAAGTGATTTCGCCCTATTAATATATGCTTTAAATTGGCGTGGATCATTTAGTTTATTTTTTACATTTTCTATTGGTAACTCATTAGTAAATGATGTTGCATTATCATACAATGGTGCAAATCTGGTTATAGTTTTATTATTTTCCTGTTTTTTTATTATTCCCCAATTTTCATCATGCCTATCTGTATTACCAATAAACCAATCAAAACACATCATATTAGCAAAACTCGTTTGAATTTTCTCAAAATCTTCTAATTTTTTTTCAGTATAAAAACTTTGCAATTCATTTAATATTCTTTCCAATGTATAATCATTATATTTATCATCAAAATCAATTATATTTTTTCCATGAAGCATTTCTTCGTTATTTTTAATATCTAAAAAAATTTCACATATTACACCTATTTCTTCTGAATTTCTTGCTAATTCAGTTTTTTGGATTTCAATTTTTAAAATTTTACCAATTTCTGTGCAAACTTTTTCTGCCCAATGACTACCTCTAATATCTAATAAACATCCTGGGGTTTTTTCAGAAATTTTAAAAAGGTATATTTTACTTTCTGGTGATAAATAAAGATTTTTCACTGTTCTACCTGTAATAGTGAAATTTTCTAATTTTTGCCATTTAGATATATCATAGATTTTATATTTCATATTTTTTTAAAATTGCATTTTAAAAAACTGTAAGAGCTGCTTACAGCAGCGAACAGAGTGCATTTTTTAAAACAAGTTATTTTTCGTCTACGACGAACAAGTTATTAATGCTTCGCATCAAGTTATTGCTTAAACTTCGTTTAACCAAGTTATTGTTTACTTTGTAAACAAGTCATATGCTTTTTCTTTAGCGTAGCTAAATTACTTGTTTGATGATTACATCAAATAATAACTTGATTTTGTTTTCTAAAATCAATAACTTGTTTCGTTAGAAACAATAACTGTTTTTAGAATCTGTTA
>JBAZDD010000299.1:0-3102 GCA_041654635.1 Candidatus Muiribacteriota bacterium | reverse complement strand
CATCATTTTTCAATGCTTTAAAATAATCATCAAAATGAGTGTAAATTACTCTCATATCAGTTTTTGGTGACATTGTTTTTACCATACCAAGCTGATATGCAAGTTGGGAACTTATTTTCTTAGGATTTCCAGGATTTAAATTATCTGTCACAGTTTTATCATAATCAAACATAACAGCTTCAGCAAAATATCTTAAATTATAGGTTGAAGTTCTGTAAGCAACACCATAATAATTTACTCTTGAGGCTATATTAGGACTAAGCATTGCCGTGGTAGTAGCATTATACACAGCAGGATTTCTGCTTGTAATAATATAATAATTTAAAACAGATTCATCCATGTATTTGAGCATATTTACATAATAAGTACTGAAAGCATTTGAATTATCGCCAAGGCTTTCTTTTGTCGCACCAATTATAAGATCAGTATCTTCATTTAATATTTTTTCATATTTAAAACCATTGTTTACATTTGAAAAAACAAGAGCATTTGCAATATTGAAAAATTGACGACCCACTGTAAATGTTTCAGTTCCCTCTTCAAAGTTAAAATAAAACATTGATATTCTTTCAGAAGATGGCCAGTCAACACCTGGAAATAAATGATAACCCCAGTTATGTTCAAATCTTGTAAAAACTGAAGTCCCTTCACCTAAGTTAACATTGGTATTAATACCAAAAGTCTGAGTTAAAACGTTTTCATCAAGAATTGTTGCATTGTTTGATTTGAATTTTTTAATATCGTTTCTTAATCTCCAGTCATAGGTGAAATCAAGTTTTGCTTCATTTACTTTTTGTATTTCACTCTGTTCTTCCCTTTTCTTTTTTTCCACTTCAGCTCTTAAATAAGCAAGAGTTTCTCCAATTTTTGTCAGTCTGTATCCAAATAGATTCAACTCGTTAGCAAATTCAATAGCTAATCTGTTTATTTTTTCATATTCTTCA
Source organism: Candidatus Muiribacteriota bacterium (assembly GCA_041654635.1). Classification (GTDB taxonomy): domain Bacteria; phylum Muiribacteriota; class Muiribacteriia; order Muiribacteriales; family Muiribacteriaceae; genus JBAZDD01. Next base: position 2,158 of record JBAZDD010000299.1, on the reverse strand, counting down.
ATTTTAAGGTCAGATACTTTTAAATCACCTTTTTCAATAGTTTCAAGCATTCTGGCAATCAGAGTTGCAAAATAATAACGTGAAGCATTTTCATCACCATTAAAATTTGCCCCTCTTATAATACCGTTATCAAATAAAAATTTAACATCGTTATATGCCCAGTGATTTTTAGGTACATCTGAAAAAGACATTGCTCCAGCATTAATACTGATTAATAACAATACTGTCAGCAGCATCAGCGAATAATATTTCATATAATTTCTCCTGTTTTTAAATTGCATTATTTATTACCACTCAATATGAAGACTACCACTCTGTGAAGAAGGCTTGCTCTGTAGAGTTTCAGTAGGTCTTGTATTTACATCCTGTATAGTTTCTTTAATGCTTTCGATTTTGGAAGATTCTTTCTGAATAAATTCTCTGATTACTTTATTTTCTTCTCTTACAGCATTAATAGCTCTCTGCTGAACCTGATCATTTTTAGCAACCGATATCTGCTGACCACGGTTAACTACTCTTGATACATTATTATTATAAGTTCCATAATGAACTCGACCAGCTAAAACCGTAAGAATTTCTCTTGGTCCGCTTACCTGAAGTGTAAATCTTGTTCCTCTGACACCACAAATAGCTCTTGGAGTTTGGACATTTAATTCACCATCTATTTTTTTACCATTAACATAAATAAATCCAAAAAACAATTTAAGAGTCTGTAAAATACCGCTCTGATTTTCTACTACTTCTGGAATTTCAACCACTGTATTAGGATTAACACTGATTATTTTTTTGTCAGAAATATTGATTTCTGCTTTAGAACGTCTTGCAGTTTTTATAGAGTCCCCAATATTTAATACCATATTAAGTTTTGCATCTTTCCACTCAGTTTCCCCAGCTGCTTTTACTTTAACAATGCCATAAACATAACTCAATACAGCTGTTTCAACTGAAACATTTGCATGAATAAAAATCGAAGGCATAATAAGCAGTATCAGCATTAAAAATGTGATTTTTTTCATAATTAATTTAACCTCACTTATGTTTAAAATATATAATTACCCAATTAAGAGTAAATAAATTTTAACAAAAAAAAAATAAAATTACATTAAAAAAATTATAAATACCACCATACCGTTTGAGGAAAATTAGAAAAATTAAAAATACCGAGTCCAGAAAAATTTTCATATAATTTTATTTCATCCATTTTTCCATTAAAAATGCTCAATTCAATTAAAAACCTTGGAATTAACTGAGAGAAAAATTGATTTCTGAATAGCATGGATAATTTGCGTTTTTTTGAAATTAAATTTTTATCAGAACAAATGTTAATGTAATAATTTGTAAATTTGTTCAAATTATCCCATATTGAAAATCGGATGCTGTTATTTTTAAAATAATTGAATAAAATAAGTTCATGATTTGAAAAATTGTCAGTATTATATTTTTCATATAATGTAAAATCGTCTGAATTTTTTGAAAGTAAATTATTAATTGAAGGAATTGAATTAAATATAGCTTTTGAAATAATGTCTCGATTGACGTGGTTGACGTCGGTTATTTGATTTATTGTATTGGATAAATCTAATGCAATACTAAAATCGAAATTTCGAATTTCATTGCCAGTTATTCGATTTTTAAGAATAAAAGAATTTTCAAATACTGAACCAAAAATAACTGAATGAAAATTTTTTAAATTGTCAAAATCGCGATTAGTCATTCTCGGATAATATTCATTGATGAATATTACAAACGTCTCAAAGTTTAAATGTTCATTTCTTGAAATATTTATTTCTGAGTTTAAGAATAATTGTTTTTTTGCATCTAAAGAACTGACATTATAAATGTCGGAGTTTTGAATGAATAATATTTCTTTTTTTCTACTGTCAGAAGTTTCTTTTGTATATTCATATAATAAATTTCCTGATTCGCTGTTTACATTATTTAATTGGTAAAGAGATGGATTCTGAGTTTTTATTAATGGCTTTTGCAGTCTGTTAATTTTACGGAATTCAGGAAGTATGCCTCTTTCCTGCTGATAAATATTTTCTGTAGATATTAGATTTGATATTAATAAATTATCAAGATTGTGTTGTGATATAAAATTACTGTAAACTCTTCTTCTGAATTTTAATCTTGGGTTTAATAAATCATCATAAACTTT
>JBAZDD010000298.1:0-3117 GCA_041654635.1 Candidatus Muiribacteriota bacterium | reverse complement strand
AACGCGAGAGAATCACGTATAAAACGCGGGTGAACCTTTAAAGCCGTAAACAGTAATCCGTAATCCGTGATCCGATAAAGCAAGAACATAGAAGCTGCGAATGAAACGCGTGAGAATCACGTATAAAACGCGGGTGAACCTTTAAAGCCGTAAACAGTAATCCGTAATCCGTGATCCGATAAAGCAAGAACATAGAAGCTGCGGGTGAAACTTAAGAGCAAAGAACAAAAACAATTAAAGCGAACAATAGCGGAGAAATAAAAGAATAAAGCATTAATCAGATGAAGATGGAAACCTCGGCTTTAATGAGGAGGATCCGTCAAAAGATGATTAATTGCTTTATATTATTTTGGAGCGTGGTGAGCGATATTGTTTTTGTTCGATGTAAAAATAATAATCATGGGTGAAACGCGTGAGAATCACGTATGAAGCGCGGGTGAACCTTTAAAGCCGTAAACAGTAATCCGTGATCCGATAAAGCAAGAACATAGAAGCTGCGGGTGAAACGCGTGAGAATCACGTATAAAACGCGGGTGAACCTTTAAAGCCGTAAACAGTAATCCGTAATCCGTGATCCGATAAAGCAAGAACATAGAAGCTGCGGGTGAAACGCGTGAGAATCACGTATAAAAAGCGGGAGAAACGCGGATAAAACGCGTATGAATCGCGGGTGAACCTTATTTTATATTTAAAAATGGATGAATCTGAGGAATCAACCTCAGATTCATTTTTTTATTTACTGAAATAATTTTCATTGCATTATCTATCTGTTTAGAATTTATCGGGGTTTTTGGTTGAAGAATTACAACAGTATGTTTTGTTACAAAACTTTCCAGCACACTTATACTTTCAACCATTTTATCATAATCATCATCCATCACAATTTTAATATATTTCTCTTTATTATTTTTCTCGATTATATTAAAAAACTCTTTAAATATCTCAGTATTTATTAAATGATAATCAATTTTAAAATCAAGAGAAACAACATCTATAAAATCAATAATTTCGTTTAATTCATCAGACAGAGTAGAATTAGTTTCAAGGAGAACTGGAACTTTTTTATTCATAAGTTCAAAATATTTTTTCAAACTTTGAGCCTGAAGAAGGGGTTCACCACCAGTAATACTTATTTTTGAAAACTGTTGTTTGCTGTATTCATCAAGTGTTATTTTCACCATTTCTTCAGGAGATATTTCTTTAAAAGAATTAAAATCGGTATCACAGTATGAGCAGTCAAGATTACACATTGACAGCCTTAAGAAAAAATGAGGTTCTCCGATGAAGAGCCCTTCTCCCTGTATCGATGTAAAATATTCGTTAATTTTCATAATAGTTTCATATTATCCTTTAAAAATATAGGACACTGGGTCAGGCCGCTGTATGGGGCTTAACCTTTAGTGCCGCCAGACCCCTTTCGATGTAAAATATTCGTTTACTTTCATAATAGTTTCATATTATCCTTTAAAAATATAGGACACTGGGTCAGGCCGCTGTATGGGGCTTAACCTTTAGTGCCGCCAGACCCCTTTCGATGTAAAATATTCGTTAATTTTCATCTTATTCCCGTTTCATCCCCAGCTATTAAGTTCTTGCTTTCTCGGATTACTGATTACTCATCACCGATTACGGCTCTTAAGTTTCATTCCCGTTCCATCCGCGTTTCAATAGATTTGTTTACTTTCATATGAGAATATAATAAAATAAAAATTATTAAATCGCAATTATAAGGTATGGTATATGAAACAAAGCATTTTAAATTTTCCATTAGATATATTACAGAATTTAATGATTGAAAACGATTTTAAAAAATTCAATGCTTCTCAAATATTTGGCTGGATATACAAAAAAAACATCACAGATTTTGAAAAAATGTCTAACATTTCCATCAAATTAAAAGAGTTTCTATCAGAAAACTATTCTATTTTAACTACTGAACTTATTGAAAAAACACAGTCAGTTGATAAAACAATAAAATTTATTCTTGAAACCCGCGAAAAATTCAGGATAGAAAGTGTAATTATTTTTGATAAAGAAAGAATAACATTATGTGTTTCTTCACAAATTGGCTGCCCCCTTAACTGCAAATTCTGCCGAACTGGAAATCACGGTTTTGAGAGAAATCTTTCAACTGGTGAAATTATTGAACAGATTATATGGTCATCAAAACTTGGATTTATACCATCGAACATTGTTTTTATGGGAATGGGTGAACCATTGCTGAATTTTGATAATCTCTTATCCAGTCTTTATATATTATTTGAACCTGCTGGATTTAACTATTCTCCAAGAAAAGTAACTATATCAACAAGTGGAATTTGTGACAAAATACTTGAACTTGATAAAAAAATACCATATTTATCCTATGCAGTTTCTCTGCACAGTGCAGATAATTCCAAAAGAACATCAATTATGCCTGTCAATAAGAAATATAATCTGGAAGAACTTGGACACACTCTAAGAAAAATTAAACTTAAACCAAGACAGCATCTTACTATTGAATATATTATAATTCCAGGGTTAAATAACTCAGAAAAAGATGCACTTCTTCTTGTAAAATATTTAAAAAACATCAAATGTAAAATTAATCTTATTGCTTTCAATCCTTTTGAAAATTCCAGCTGGCGAAAACCTTCAAATGAAGAAGTTGATTTCTTCAGAAACATTTTAAAAAAACATGGTTTGCTGGTTAATTTCAGAATAAGCAAAGGTCAGGATATTAAAGCAGCCTGTGGACAACTTGCCTTTAAAACTTCAAAACAGCCTGACTGATAATTTTATTTACCTGAAGCCCCTGCTCATAACCTACTTTGTCAACAATATTATTATCAAGGTTATAAATAACATTTTCATAAAGCTTCTTAAAAAAATTTTCAATTTTTTCTGTTTCAAGATTAAACTCATTTATATTTTTTCTATAAATTTCTCTAAAACCATCAAATGAAACACTTTTATCAGATTTAAAAACTTCAAATCTGCCATTCCCCACACATATTTTCCCATTTTCCAGAAAAAGTTCAATATCAAAATAAAAATAATCAGTATCACATCTGAAAACAAGACTTACGTCCGTGCATTTGTCAATATTATATTTTATTTTAACACCTGAAAATGTCT
>JBAZDD010000297.1:0-3140 GCA_041654635.1 Candidatus Muiribacteriota bacterium | reverse complement strand
GTCATATTTTTTTAATAAAACAGCATTAACCGCTTCCTTACCATTAACAGCTATATCACATTTTAAATTTTGTTTATTTAATTTAACAATAATAAGATTTCTTGAAAAAATATCATCTTCAACAAGAAGTATTTTTGTATCTGAGTTGATTATTGTTTTATTTTCTTCATTATGATTATTTTCAGAAAAATTCTGATTGAATATTTCAGCAAATTGAAAACTGATTTTAAATTTGAAAGTTGAACCGATATTTTCAGCACTTTCAACTTCAATTTTTCCACCCATAAGTTCTATCAACTCTTTTGTAACAGCAAGACCCAGACCCGTTCCTCCATATTTTCTTGTAGTTGAATCATCAGTCTGATAAAAAGGATTAAAAAGGTTTGACACTTTTTCTGCTGGAATACCAATGCCTGTATCTTTTACCTCAAAATAAATATCGACTTTATTTTCAACCTTATTTTCAGCATAAACTTTAATTGAAATCTCACCTTTTTCAGTAAATTTTACAGCATTTCCAGTAAGATTGATTAAAATCTGTTTTAATCTGAGAGCATCACCAGAAATCCACTCTGGACAATAATCATCAAAAACCAAATTTAATTTAAGATTTTTTTCATCAATTTTAGGGCTAAACATATTTAAAATGTCATTTAATAATTTTTTCAAATTAAATGGATAACTCTCCAGCTTCATTTCACCAGCTTCAATTTTTGAAAGATCAAGTATCTGATTTATAAGCTCAATTAATATTTCAGAAGACTTAAGAATATGATAAAGAAATTTACCCTGCTCATCAGAAAGATTTGTTTCATTTAGAATTTGAGCAAATCCTGAAATACCATTCAGCGGAGTTCTAATTTCGTGACTCATATTTGCAAGAAACCTGCTTTTAGCCTGATTTGCTTCTTCAGCAGCTTTTGAGCATTGATTTGCTTTAATTGTTGCCTCTTTAAGATTATATACAGTTTTTTTCAGCTCCAAATGTTTTAATAAAAATTTTTCAAAAACTATTAAAAGTGCAAAAAGCAGAAAAAGTTTTAAAACAGCTTCATTTAACTGTTTTTTTGGATAATCCAGAAAACTGTCGGCAAAATAACTCATTCCAAAAACTGTAAAAACTTCACCCGTTAATTCATGTTCGAGCGGAATTAATATTTCAACCCAGGTTCCCCATCTGTCAACAATCGGATTAGATACAATGGGTTTATTTTCTGTAAAGGCTCTATAAAAAATTTCATTGGCTTCCTCAAACAAATCACCCGGATTAACATAATCCTCAGAGATTTCAGGTTCTGAATCCACAAGAAAATACAGCTTATCATCTGTTTTTTTCAGAAAATATACAAATCTGACATTATCACTTTTTTCGGCAATTTTCTGTATTCTTTCTTTCAAACTGATATAAGCAATACTGTTTTTGTCCTCAGACTTTGCAGAAAGATTCTTAAGCATTATACCGTTTAAACCTTCGGCAGCATTGAAAGCATTTTGAACAATTCGTTTTTTATAATTCGATAACTCTTTATTCCATAGAAAAGTCAACCACAAAATACTAATTAACAAAAAAATTAAAGTCAGTATCAAATCAAATTTATGAAACTTAAAAAATTTAACCTTTTGAGGCATCTGGATTACTTTTGTCCTTTCTGTAATATTCACATTCTGTAACGTTTAAAAGCTCAGCTTCAAATTTAATCGGAACAAGTATTCCACAATAATACCTTTTTTCAGAAGATGTATCATTAACTATATAAGTAAAATATAAACAAGTTTTACACAGCATTATTAATTCCCTGACAAAAAAAAAGAGTCCGCTTTTTTGCGAACTCAATTTTTATAAATAATATATATAAATTATATCACAAAAATTTATATCTGCCAATCTAACTTTTTAAACTAATATTGTTATAATTTAGAGTTTTAATGAAAATATTATGTTTTATCTCGACTTTACATATATTTTTATCTATTTATGTTGATTATTGAAGTCCTTTCCAGTTAAATCCATTTAATCCAAAACCCTATTGTCATTTCATGAATTTTTGATATAATATTTTTATGAATGTTAAAGTCAGAAAAGATTATATATCGGCTTACCCGGATCCCTTAATCGCTAAAAAAGGGGATGTTTTTAAATTGCAGAGAAAAAAAGCAGAATGGTCTGGCTGGAAATGGTGTATTAGAGAAGATGGTGCAAGAGGATGGATACCTGAAAAATATCTCGAAATAGACGGTGGAAACGCCACACTGTTAATAGATTATGATGCTACTGAACATACTGCTAAAGCCGGTGAAATATTAGAGGTTATTACCGAAGTTGCCGGATGGTATTACTGCCTTAACGATAAACAAGAAAAAGGTTGGATACCAAAAGAAAACACTCACATATATAAAAAATATTCGAAATAAAATCTTTCAATTTTTAGATAAAATAATCTCAATTTTCAAAAAATAATCTCAACATAAACTGGATAATGATCTGAACCCACAAATTCTAATAATTTTCTTGTTTTAACTTTCAAATTTTCACTTATAAAAAAATGATCGATATCTATCGAAAAAGCAGGAGCATTAACAGGCCACGACCTTTGAATACCAAAACCTTTTCTTGAATCATTTAAGTTTGTTTGCTTCAAAAGATTTCGATAATATCGTGAAAATGTTGTCATATTAAAATCACCCGCTAATATAATATTATTTTCATCATTTTTAATCTTTTCCATAATATTTTCTAACTGCATATTTCTGACATGAAAATTTCTTTCAGGCAAAGGTGGTATTAAATGTATATAATATAAACTGAAATCAGTATTATTAAGCGTAAAATTATATTTTATGTATGGAATTTCATATAAATTTATAACTTTTACAGATTGATTTGAATCATTAATTTTTGAATATAAAGCGATTCCAAAATTATCTTCTCTGGGATACTCTTCCTTAATATCAAAATCAGTTACAACTTCATTTAATTCTTCGAGCCATTTGTAGTTTATTTCATTAAGAAGCAATATATCAACATCTGAATTTTTAATAATATTTTTTACTTTTTCAAAATGCAAATTTCCCGTTAGCACACCAACCATCAAGGCGTTTTGACGGTGCGGTCATAGGGCTATTGTTAATTGCTTCAGGTG
>JBAZDD010000296.1:0-3143 GCA_041654635.1 Candidatus Muiribacteriota bacterium | reverse complement strand
TTAAAGCCTGACTATAGATTTAACTTTCTGCTTTCTCTTATTGCAGGATTACTTACAGGGATTACCATAGCTTTTCTTGTAGAACATCTTGACAGAACAATTAAATCAAGTGAAGAGGCTGTAAAACTTTTTGAAATGCCTCTATTTGCAAGAATTCCTCAATATGAAGAAAGTAAAATTACTGATACTGAGGGTAAAACTATCGATTCTATGCTGGTAACTTACTATGAGCCTAAAAATCTTGTTACTGAGCAGTATAAAATGCTTATGATTAATTCAAAATTTGGTTTCAAAGGAATAAACGATAAAAAATCTGTAATTATGGTAAACAGTGCTGAAGCTGGTGAAGGAAAAAGTATGGTTTCAGCTAATCTTGCGATAACTTATGCAATGGCTGGATATAAAACCATAATAGTTGATACAGATTTTCATAAGCCTGATCAGCACAGACTTTTTGGACTTGATAATTTTCACGGATTGACTGATATTTTACTTGGTGAAAAAAAAGAAGATTTAATTCGTGCAACTTCTATCGAAAGACTACATCTGTTGCCATCGGGAGCAGTTCCACCAAGTCCTGCCATGTTTTTTGAAACTTATAATTTTTCCAATCTTCTTGACTCTCTGAAAAAAGAATACGATATTGTAATAGTTGACTCTGCCCCATCTTCTTATATATCTGATTCATTGCTTCTTGTTCCAAAAGTTGACAATATTTTATTTGTTGTAAGCCTCAGACATACTGACAGAGCAATTATTCAGAAAACAATAACAGATATAAAAAACATTTTTAATGGACCTATGGGATTAATCTGCAATAAAGTCAGTCTTAAAAATATTGCTGGTCATTATTACAGGTATTAATAAATGAAAAAAATTATTGTTTTAAACCCAGTCGGATTCATAGGCGGGGCTGAAATCAGTCTGCTTTCGTTTTTATCTTTTTACCGTGAAAATGTAACAGTTGTTATTGTGCCTTTTGAAGGAAGATTTACAGAAGAGCTCTCAAAACTTAATATTAAATTTATTGTTATTCCTGCCCCTGATGGATTTAATGAGATATCAAGAAAAAAAAGTGGATTAAGTAGTATAAAATCGTTTTTGAGTTATTCAAAAAAAATTTCTAAAATATTAAAAAGAACAGACTTTGATTATATATATAGCAATGGTTTAAAAATGGATTTATTATCAATTCTGATAGGTTTTAAACTGAAAAAAAAAGTATTCTGGCATATCAGAGATATTCTTGGAATAAAATATAAAATTATATTTAATTTTTTATCTTTATTTTCGGAAAAAATAATATGTAATTCAGATTTTACTCTTTCACAATTTGTTATGAAAAACAAAGTAAAAAAAATCTATAATCCAATACCAGACTATAAAATTGAAGAAAAATTATTTAACGATAATGAATTTAACATTGCAATAGCAGGTCATCTGACTTCAATAAAAAATATCGATATTGCAATTAAAGCAATGGTAAAGTTACCTGATAATTTCAGACTGAATATTTATGGTGAAGAACCCTATAAAACTCATACAGGATATGGTGAATATTTAAAAAAACTTGTTTTGATGCATGAACTGGAAAAACGGGTTTTTTTTCGAGGATTTGTAAAAAATATGGCAGAAGTATATTCAGAAAATGATTTAATAATTTCTATATCGTCCATTGAAAGTTTTGGAAGAGTACAATTTGAGGCTTTAAACTCAGGAAAACCCGTTATTACAACCTCTACTGGTTTTTTCCATAATAAAAAAACTCTCAAAATTCCGTATGTAATTGACAACAGAAAAATTGACGAAAAAACCCTTGCAGATAATATTAAAAATGTTTTTGATAATTATGAAGAATACAGAGAAAAATGCAAAAATTTTTACATGCAAATTCGTGATGAATTTGATAGTATTACAATAAATAAAAAAATAGCCGGAGTATTTAATAAATGATAAATTTTATATTTGGTCTTATTTTCGGATTGATATTAGGAATGAATATGGAGTTTTTACGTAATATAGCAGTAACAGCTTATTTTCGTAAAGGCGATTATGTAAAAAAGAAAAATAAAGTAAATTTTCTTGCAATGTGGGAAATACGTTTCAAGTTATTTTTATGCAGATTATATGAAGAAAAAAAAATACATCTTATTATTCTGTTTTACAGTTTAATAATTGCTGTAATTGTTGTATTATTAGGATATGTTGAATTTAACACAGGTAATAGTTACAACTATTTTGATAAAATGCAGTTTCTGCTTGATAGATTTTAAGAAGGGAATTTAATGAAAATAGTTCAGATTGGAAAATATTATTATCCTTATAAAGGTGGAATTGAAAATCATCTGAAAATTTTATGTGATAATCTGGTTGAAATTGGAGAAAATGTTGAGGTAAATGTTTTTAACTCAGGTTTTTTTTCAAAAAAAGATAAAATTGACAATGTAGAGGTTTATAGAAGTGGAAAACTTTTTGAAATGTTCTCTACTCCCCTGTCTCCTGCAATGATTTTTAAATTAATCCAAACAGATGGTGATATAATTCATATACACGCTCCAAATCCCTCTGCCCACATGGCTTTGTATTTTGCCCAATTTTTCAAAAAAAAGAAAGCAAAACTTGTTATAACACATCACTCTGATATTGTAAGTCAGAAAATTGCATATAAATTTTACAAACCATATCTTGAAAAATTATATATAAAAGCAGATGGCATTATTGTTGCTACTGAAAATCACATTGAATACTCAGATATTTTAAAAAACTACAGAGAAAAAATTAAAGTTATTCCTTATGGCGTAGATATTGAAAGTTTTAAAATTACAGATGAAATAAAAAAAAGAGTACATAAAATTAAAAAAAATTTAGGCGGAAGAAAAACTGCTCTTTTTATTGGAAGACTTGTTTACTATAAAGGAGTAAGTGTATTAATAGAAGCCTTTAATAAACCCGAATTAAAAGATACAAATTTAATTATTATAGGTAACGGCCCATATTTTTCAACTTTAAAAGCTCAGGCAATGGAAAATCAGAATATAATTTTTATACCTGAAGCTGATGATATACAGCTTAAAACTTTTTTACATGCATCGGATTTTTTTATACTTCCTTCAGTCGAAAAATCCGAAGCTTTCGGAATAGTT
>JBAZDD010000295.1:0-3144 GCA_041654635.1 Candidatus Muiribacteriota bacterium | reverse complement strand
TTGTTCCGTCAGTAAAATTTATAACGCAATAAACACCTTTTATATCAGTTCCAAGACTTTCAAAATTAGTTTTATGAGTTATAGATTTAGAACCATCTTCGTTTATATTAATTTCAAATGTATCTTTATCATAAACCACATTCGCATTAACACTTTTTACATCATTCAATCTTTTCATTACAGCAAGATCACCAAAATACGACCTTTGTAAATTCAAGGATTTATTATATGCAATAAAATAACATTGTTTTTTAGAAGGAGTTAACCCTTGTGTAACCATATCAAGAAGAGTATTTGCTATAGTGTCTTTAGAACAAACTTCTAAAGCTGGTAAATATTCATTCCCTACTTTAGCAGTTATACCTTGGAGATTTAACCATGCAGAAGTTAATGCATTTGAAGGGCTATAATCTTCAGGAACATGAAGTTTACCTTCGCTTCTTAGTATGTCCAGTTTATTTTCAACTGTACCTACAATGTCTTTCTTTAACATATTTAATTTAGATATTTCATTTTTTTTATTAACATTACTCATTTTGTAACCTCCGAATTTAATTTTTTATTTATTCAAAACTTTTCATTCTTAATTTTTTATCATGTCCAGAAACTATAAGAGATATTACTTGTATGTCGCTTTCATAAACATCATATAAACTTATTATTGATTCCCTGTTATCAACAAATACTGGAGCTGTAAATTTATAGAATTTTGAAATCGTATTGATTATGTCCATGCCGACATTTACTTTCATAGCATTGTTTAAAGTCTGATAAGGAACGCCGTCAAAAGTTGTTTCACAGCATTCTGAAATACCTCCGTTGATTTGTTCCTGGAACAGTTTGAATTTTGCCAGGCTAAATTTTTCAGATACTTTTTCTTCAAGCAAACGAACTCTTGCAACAATAAATTTTTCACACAAGAAAAGTTCTTTTTCTAATTTTTCATACTCTTTTCCAAGCGTTTTCTGCTGTTTTTTGAGTTCCTGGATTCTTTTTTCTGATGTTTCGATTATTGATTCTGTAGCTATGATCTTATCAACTGCTTTCTTTTTTAAAATAAGTTCAGCAAGTTCTTTTCTGAGTTCTGCTGTCTTCTCAGAAACCGATTCTTTGCTATCTTCAATTGTTCTTTTTAAAGATTCGATCATTTCTGAAAGTCTTTTATATTCAGGTTCATCTTCAAACTTGCCTGTTTTTTTTTCAAGCTCTTCAAGTTCTTTCTTTGAAGTTTCATAAACCTTGTTATTTCCTTCAAGAATATCTTTAATTTCAGCAAGTTCTTTTTCTTTTTTATCTATTTCTGTTTCAAGCTCCAAGTATTTTTTAGAAAGTTCTTTCCCTACAGATATGTTTTCAACAAGCCTTCTTTCTTTGCTTTCTTTAAAAGAATTGAAAGCGTATTCTCTTGCACTTTTTACTTTTTCTTCAGGAAGATCCTGTCCGCAAGTTGGACATACTAATTTATCTGAGAATGTAAATTTTTCAGAGTTTATTTCTTTGTATTCTTCTCTTAAATTAATAAGTTTTTTTTCGATAGAATTAAAATCTTTCTGGATTCTGGATACTTCTATATCAAGAACAGTTTTTTTCTGTTTCAAGTCAACATATTCCATATATGTTTCTGAAGCTTTATTTTTTGTTTCTCTTAGCAAATTTCTTTTATTATCTTCAAAATCATTTTTAAATTTTTGCAACTTAGATTCGTGATTTCTTAAGTCTTTCTCAATACCAGAGACATCACCGGAGCTGATTTCTTTAATCTTGTTTTCAAGTTCAGAGATATTGTTTTCAATACCTTTTAAACTCTCTTTTTCTTCGTCTATTTTTTTTATATCAACTTCTTCAGCAGTTCTTGAAGCTTCATCAATTCTTGTTGGAATTTTCTGAAGTTCTTCGTTGACTTTCTTTTTCTTTGAAGAGATTATTTTAATGTGTTCTGAAACTGAATTGTCTTTTAATATTTCTGAAAGTTCTGAAAATTCAGGATTATTTTTTATAATATCTTCATTTGATACATCTCCACATATCTGAAGAAGTATTTCTCTTTTTTCTTTCCAGGTTAATTGCTCATTAAAATATGTAGGCGAGGTCAATATTTTAAAAATATTTTCATCACATATAGATTTAATGTATTCATCAAACTCTTTCTGTTTTTTTGGAACTTCATTTACAAAGTAATTTGTTGTGTTTCCTGTAAATTCAGCTTCTACAGCACCTCTTTTCTTTGTATAATTCTCAACATAAACTCTCTTGATTTCAACTTCTTTTCCTGCTATAATAAGAGTAGCTGAGACTTCATTGTCAATTCCTGAAACTTCCTTGCCGGTCTTATCGAAAGGTTTGATGGCGAAGTCTTTTTTATTTTGACTGTCTTTTCCGAAAAGAAGCCACAGAAACGCATCATAAACTGTGGTCTTGCCGGTAGCATTGTTTCCAAATATAGACATATCACTACAGTTCATGTCTATATCAAGAGATTTAATCCCTTTAAAATTCCTTAAACCTAATTTTTTAATCTTCATTTTTTTATCCTCTTTTTTTTATTGAATTTTGGTCTGCCTATTTTCAGCTCTTCCACAATTTTTTCAAATTGGGCTTCTGAAAACATATCCCAACCTAACATATCATGTTTTTTTTGAGGTTTTATCCCTCTTTTTTTAATTCTCTGTCTTAATGCTTGAGTAGTTATGCCAAGCATTTCTGCCATTTCTGAAACAAGATAATATTTCATTATTCCTCCTATATTTTTTCATCGAAAAAGATACCTTTTTTATCTTTTTCAACAGTTTTTATTTTACATACATTGCAAAGAGTGTAACCGACAATTACAGCTACGCCCCAAGCGATAAAACATATTGTAACGAATATTTCCATTTTCCACCTCCGAATTTTACATATTATATAATATATTTTATTTGTTGTCAATTAATTCTAAATAATAATTTACTTCACTAATATTCCCAATCCAAGTGCCTTTTGAAATATCAATTTTTTCTCTTGTCATGATAATTTGCACAAAAAAACATTTGTTATATTCCAGAAAAGCTTTTGTATTATTGAACAATTGCTTTTTTGGAAATTTTGACAATAGTTCTAAACAATAATCTTTTGTAAATTCAAATTTGTGCACTTTTCCTCCATTTT
>JBAZDD010000294.1:0-3152 GCA_041654635.1 Candidatus Muiribacteriota bacterium | reverse complement strand
TCAGATTTTTCTGGAATGCGCTACCTGGGGCTGATTATTACAGAGTGTATAAAGATGGAATTTTTTATGCTGAAACAACTGAAAACTGGCACAATATAATTGAACTTCTACCTGGAACGCTTTATAAAATGAGAGTTTCAGCTGTAAAAAATTTGCAGGAAGGTTCAATATCGTATGAATTTAATACTTATACAGTTCCACCAGCACCGACTTCAATATCCCATGTAGGGACAACCTCATCAACTGTCTCAATTTTATGGCAGGCAGTAAGTGGAGCCAGTTTTTATAAATTAACCATGAATGGTGTTCAATATGGTGGCGATACTACCCAGACATTAATGAATGTGACAGGACTTGTTCCCGGGTTTTCTTATGATTTCAATGTTTATGCTGGTAACACTGGCGGATACAGCGATATATCCGAAACAATAAGCGTTCAGATGCTATCCATGCCCCCTGGTGGAATTGTTTCATCATTTTTAACTTCAAATGGACTGCTTCTTACTTGGGAAAACGCTTTTGGAGCAACAGGTTATCGAGTTTATATTGATAATGTTTTATATACTTCAACCACTTCAAATACTTATATGAATATAACAGGACTTTCCCCTGACACAGATTATTTTTTAAGTGTTTCTTCGGTAAATTCATCCGGTGAAGGCGAAAAGTCCTCACAAATACATATCAGAACATTACCCTGATTAAACTTATTTTGGATAAAACTCTTTTCCAAATTCATCTATATGTTTTTTTAATTTCAGATTAGTAAGCCTGTTATAATCTAACACATCAAAATAATATGGGGTTTGTAGCTCATCTAACTCAAATGATATTGTTGAAGATAAATCTTCCTTTGATTCTGTGAAAATTGCAAAATCTATATCAGAACCTTTTTCATAAGTGCCTAAAGCTCTCGAACCATAAATAATAACTTTTTTTAACTTTTGAGTTTTTTCAAAGTAATTATAAATAAGATTGTATGCTTTTTCGTTAATTCCAAACAGTTTATTATTCATTTATTTTACTCGAAAAATATTCAAAAACTTGCTTTAACGCGGGATAATATTCTGAAATTATTTTTTTTACTGTTTTTTTTGCATATATTTCATTATATGTATGTGAAAGCATATTCCGATCACTCATCATATCAATCCATAACTGACCATCTTCAATAATTTTAAAATGAAATCCACTTTTTATAACTTCTCTTGGTAAATTTGCATCATATACACCAGAATTTTTCAAATAATCTTTTATAGTTTTCCATGATAATTCATAAACAAATTCAAAAGACTGTATTAAAGCCATTTCATAAATTTCATCATCAGGATTTTTTTTTACAATATCAATAACAACAAGAAATTTACTATATGCTTTTTCAAGATTATCAAATCTCTGTTTCCAGCGGATATTTTCCATTTAAGCTCTCTCTAATTATTTAAAAAATAAACTTATTTTTAATAATACTTATAAATATTTTTGGAGTCAAATTTCCGGGTACGACCCCAATTTATTTTATTTCAGCTTTGATTATTTTAACTTCGCTGTCTGGGCGGCCTTGCTGATTTGTTTTAACTTTGCCGATTTTTTCTACAACATCTTCTCCGGCTACTACTTTACCAAAAACTGTATGTTTTCCATCAAGCCATTCACATTTTTCAGTAGTAACTATAAAAAACTGGCTTCCATTTGTATTTGGTCCTGCGTTAGCCATTGCTATTGTTCCTTTTACAACTGGCATGGATGGAAGCGAGTTATTGAATTTATATCCCTGCATAGTATATGCTTTTTCTATTGTCATTTTTGTTCCATCAGCGTGTTTTTTATCAAGTCCAAGTGCTTTTGCGCTTATTTCATCTTCAAATCTTTCGCCCCAGATTGATTCTCCGCCACGACCTGTTCCTGTCGGATCGCCACCTTGTATCATAAAATTGTCAATTATTCTATGAAAAATTGTGCCGTTATAATAACCGTTTTTAACGTGAGTTGCGAAATTTTCAACTGTTTTAGGAGCAACATCAGGATATAATTCCAGTTCAAAACTTCCCATGTTTGTTTCAATACTGACTGTTATTTTGTTTTCAAAAACATTCTTTTTTTCTTTTGCCATAGTCACCACCATAAATGAGATTAATAAAACTGTGATTATAATAACATAATTTTTTCTCATTTTATACCTCCAGATTTTCTGATTTTTATATAATTATATCATTTTTAAACTGGTAATCGGTAATCCATAAGCTTTAAATAGGCAGAATATGTTCTGCCCCAACTTGATTATTTCGCTTATGTAATGTTACCTTTCGGCAACATGTGATGGCTTTCAGCCATGTAAAGACACCTTCCGGTGTTAATAAAGCTGACTTTTATCCGCGATTCTTACGCGATCCATCCGCGTTTCATCCCCGATTCTTACGCGATCCATCCGCGTTTCTTACGCGATTCTTACGCGATTTATCCGCGTTTCTTACGCGATTCTTACGCGATTTATCCGCGTTTCATTTAATTATGGCGATTTTTTGAATTTTATGTTATAATTATGATAAAGAGTTTTTTCAGACTGGAGGGTGTATGAAAAAATTAACTGTTTCTGGATTAATATTAGTTTTTGCTTTAAGCTGTTTTGCCTGGAATCCTTTCTCAGGTTTATTCAGTGGGAAAGACAAAGATGTAAAAGAACCTGAACAACTTGTTTTTGGCACAACACGTTCTATAATTTCTGCAGAAGAGGTTTTATCAGGAAATATTGAGATTTATAACAATCGTGTATTAATCAATCAAGGCAAGAGAATTCCTGAAAACAGAGTGGCTGTAATTGGTGTTTTAGGTGAAATTTTAAAATCACTTGATGGTGATTATGTTAAATTAACAGGTAAATATGAAGAAAATACAAAACAGTATTTTATTCCAAAAAAAATCGAATTTATTACCCCTGGACAATATACAGGCAATATGGAATTTACAAGTGGCTTTGTGTTCAGAAACAAAGATATTTTTTATGTCTATAAAGGAAATAATCAAATTAATTTAGCTGGTTACGGGTTAAACAAACTTGATTTACTTTTTCCTGATGATATGAATGATGAAATTATTATTGAACGTGAAAAAGCTGGTATAACTACTGATAAAAGCTTTATGATTTCAAGAACAAA
>JBAZDD010000293.1:0-3164 GCA_041654635.1 Candidatus Muiribacteriota bacterium | reverse complement strand
AAGATTACATGGCAAAGTATATACATTTGTAGTAAATGTCGGCGTAACAGTACATTGACCATATGAATTTTCAGTATAAAATGCGGTAACATCCTGATAGAAAGTCTGAGCTCCGGCAAGTGACAATGTCATTGGTTTATCAGGTGCCTCAACTCTGATTACAAGAAGTCTGTTTGTTCCAACAGGATTTGGTGCCAAAAAAAAATTGTTTCCACTTGAATAAGCTGGTGAATACATTGGTGAAGATTGATTGATTCTGATATTGGTATGTGAAATATTCTGCCCTGGGTATATTCCCGGAGCAGGCTGGGTTGCAAATATGCTAAATGCAGAAAATAATATTATATAAAGAAAGCAAATCTTTTTTAATGACATAATGCTCCATACAGGGATTTATAATCCTAAATCATTGAATCTTGCGATATATTCACTCCCGAGTGCTGACATTGAACGGTTCTGCGCAATATTTTTCTGTGTTAATGCTTTCTGATAATTTGCTGTTGGGTCTGTAAGATAATAAACTAAAGCCATGAAAGCATGACAATCACCATCAGTTGCCATATTAAATTCACTTGAATAGGTGAAATCATCAACAAATACACTTCCTGTGCCTTTACCGATTTCCATTATCATTGTCAGAGTTTCTGAATGTCTTCCCTGTTGAAAATAACTTGAAGCAAGCAGAAAATATGTATCTTTAGGTATTGTTACGCCACTTGCGTTAAAAATTATGTTTTCAAGATAAGTTGATGTACTTGGTGAGGATATATCTGCTGTTCCAATTTTTGTTTCAGCATATTTTATACCGGTACGTATTTGAAGTTTCTGCTCAGGTGTAGGGGAATAGTTTGGATTTGTTTCTAATTCAGCCAATATACTGTAAGCATTCTGATATGAGCTGGTAGTTCCCTGATTAAGATAAGATTTAGCATTCGCCATTTTTTCTGACACACTTGTTCCACCTGGTGTCACTGGCAGTAGTGGTGTCCCTGTACCAAATTTATCATCTCCACCGCCACAACCTGCTAAAAACCCGATAACTGTTAATATGAGTATAATCTCAATCATTGTTTTTGTTTTCATTTATAGCCCCCTTGACTCGCTTACGCGAAGTGTAATGTCACCTTTCGGTAACATGTAATGACTTACAGTCATGTAAAGACACCTACCGGTGTCAGTAAAGTTGACTATGGTCAACAGATAAAGCTTATTCTTACTAACTTTCTCATAAAATATCGAACAAAAACAATATCACTCACCACACTCCAAAATAATATAAAGCAATTAATCATCTTTTGACGGACCCTCCTCATTAAAGCCGAGGTTTCCATCTTCATCTGATTAATGCTTTATTCATTTATTTCTCCGTTATTGTTCGTTTTAATTGTTTTTGTTCTTGCTTTTAAGGTTTACTCGCGTTTCTATCACGTTTCTACCGCGTTTTTAAAACAGCTACTTTCCCGTTTGTTTCGGTTTTGTTGTCAAACATGAATTTATAAAAATATGTTCCATTTGCTACTTTTCTGCCTCTACTGTCAGTCAAATCCCATACTGCTGTATTAGACTGATTGTTTGCTCTATATATCAGTCTTCCTGAAACATCATATATTCTCAGATTCCATAATCCAGCATAATCTGATTCAAACCATACCATATCAGTTGCTGGGTTTGGATAAACTTTTATTCCAGCAGGTAATCCTGGAACTTTATTTATATTTATTATCGACGAAGCGAAGTTTCCTCTGTAATCTTCTGCTTCAATTACAACAGAATTGGATACAAAATTACTGTTCAGCAGTATTTTGTTGTCTTCAATTTGAACCGGTAACTTTCTTCTACCATCAATTATAAAAGCATTTTTTAAATGTGATGAATCAAATACTTCAATAATAATTCTACCATCGTTTGTAAATAAAGGTTTCGCATCAATTACTGGTGAAGTTGTGTCTCTGAATTTTGCAAATCCTGTTATTCTATCCCCTTTTGTTAATTTTTCAACAGGAAGCCATCTATTTTCAACATATCCATAATAACCTGATTTATCCCATTCTTTTTCAACAGTAATATTTTTTATTTCAAATGGAGATTCAAAATATGTTATTTCACCTTCAAGTTCAAGCTCAAGAGGTGTATTTGTTTCAAATGTTACGAAATTAGGGCTTTTATGGAAAACAATTTCTTCTTTATTAGAAAATGTTAATATTATTCCAGTTTCTGGGACAAAATTTAATCCTGGTGCCATTGAGCCCATTGTATATTGACTTGAATTAACAACCTGATTGAATTCATCAAGAATTTCTGTTGTAAGATTCATATTAGGTGAAGAAATCATATTGTATGTTCCAGTATATAAAAGATTGTTCAAAGCTTTTTTCAGCGGAACATCAACAATTGAAAATCCAGCTTCTCTCAAGGAAAGTTTCACAGAATATCCAGCTGGAAGCGGTGAACTTAATTTTAATACAGCAGTATATGCTTTCGGAGCAACAGGATTTCTGAACATTGCAGCTCCAACGCCAGGGGTAATCTGCTGACCTAATACACTTGATGAAACCCAGTTACCGATAGAATCTCTGACATTTGCAACCGTAATATCAACTGTGCCTGAAAAATCTTTTGAAGGTATCCAGGCAAATCCTTTCCATAAACCCTTACCACCTGTGTTTGTGTAACTTGTTGTAGTTGCATTAATTTTTTCAACAATTATACTTGGTGTTGGTCCATGAATATCAACTGACGTATTAAACGTCAATTCTAAATTTACTTTCCATTTACCGTCCTGAATTTTTTCAGCAACAGCTTTTACACTTTCAACTTGTGCAGAAGCTGTACTTATTGTTATTGTATTCCAGTCAGATGAATCTTCATTGGCATTACCTTCAACTGCATATTCAAATATGCCGTTTGTACCATCATGAAGTTTAGACCAGACGTCTTCAACAACATTTATATTTGGTATATCTGCCATGAATCTGATATGAATTTTTGTATCCACAGTTAATCTGTCTGCAATGTTAAACTCAAATTTCATTATGTTATTATTTATTGAATACTTTACACTTCCAACACCAGGTGCTGTATCAGTCAGTCCATAATCAACCCAGATTCCAGTTTTATTTATTTTGAATTCCACACTTGACTGCTGTATGTTTGAAAATGTATCT
>JBAZDD010000292.1:0-3170 GCA_041654635.1 Candidatus Muiribacteriota bacterium | reverse complement strand
ATTTTCAGCTCTTACACCGTGCAGCTCATAAAAACCATGCTCATCTGTTCTAATTGATATTGTCCCTATGGCAACTAAAACATTACTTGCTGGTGTAAGGTTACTTCTTTTTTTGACATATCCGAACACATATCCAAATTTTTCTTTTTCTCTAAGTATTATATCGTAATTCTGTTTTCCACGATAGATTTTAACTACATCTGAATATGGTCTGTATCTGTAATCGTCAACTCTTATCGGATATTCTGCGGATGGCAGGTTTTTCAGAAAATAATTCCCTCTGTTATCTGTTTTAACACTTGTGCTTCCAATAAACACTTCAATTCCTGGTATTCCTGCTAAATCTTCACGGGCTATTACCTGTCCGAATATTTCATTATATGGGACTTTTAAATCCATTTTTATTCTTGTGTTAGTCTTTGGTCTTACTCTTTCCTGATATATTTCATAATTATCAGCTTTTATTATAAGTTCTGCTTCAGAATTATCTTTTGCTTCAATTATGAAATTACCGTTTGAATCACTTCTCGTGATTTCTTTCCCAAAAACTACATAGGCATTAATAATTCCATCACCTGTAACGGAATCTGTAAGTTTTCCTGATAGTGTAAATCGCGCCAGTCTCGACTCAAGATTTTTAAATCTGTCAAAATCAATATCTGAATTTTCTTGCCTGAGTTTCATATTATAAATATTTGAGCCGTTTTTTATAACTATTGTATCTCCTGTAATACTGTATAACATTTTTTCAGCTTCTATTGATTGAAGTCCCGGGATTATATCATTAAATCTGTATCTTCCATTTTTATCTGTGAATGTTATAAGTGGATTTTTATATAGATTGTTTTCAGAATATGAGCCTAATATTATTTTTACATCTGATATTGGTTTTCCACCCTCATCAGTAATATTACCAGTAATAAATGTTCTTGCCTGAATTAATCCTGCTAAAATTATTAATAATAATATTGTAATTTTAAATTTCATTTAAGAATTCCATCAACCAGTTTATATGGTACGGCTTCTTTTAAATCCCCATCAATTTTTTTGCCGAATGTCATATATACTATTGAGTTTTTGGATTTAACAAGAAATGCTACTACTGAGCCGAAATATTCACATAAATCACATTTAGTAAATATTATTCCTTTTACACCAAAATTTTCAAAGTTTGAATTGATTTTGTTCATATCACTGTATTTTGCATCTGAGCTTAAAACAAGGTATTTTTCAATATCTTCAACTGCGTCGCAGTATTGTCTGAATTCTTCAAGACTTTTTGATTCACTGTAGTTTTTTCCTGTTGTATCAATTATTGTTATATCAAAATCTTCACTGCAAAGTTCTTTTTTAAACATTTCAATATCATAACAAGCTGCAAAAGGTACTCCCATTTCACGGCACAAATCTTCAAGCTGGGTAATTCCCCCAAATTTATAAGTATCAAGAGTAAGCACTCTTACTTTTTTATCGCAGTCAATTTTAAAATGATAGGCCATTTTTGCAACTGTTGTAGTTTTTCCAACTCCGGTTGGTCCTAACAGAGCTATTTTTTTTGCTGAATTAATTTCAACACCTTCTCTTGAATATATATGGTCTATTAGATATTCTCTCAATTTTTTCTGATAAATTGCACTGTCTTCAAGTTGAATTTTATTCAGTGTTTTTTCAAAATTTTCAAGAAAGTTTCTGCAGAGTGATTCAGGAAAATCTGAGTCAATCAGTTTATTATAGAATTTATCAAATTGTTTATTCTGACTTGAATTATTCTGAGGTATTGTTTTCATCGCACTTTTGATTTTTACAATCTGTTCTTTGATTGAGGTGATTTCTGTGCTGATTTTTGTAAATGCCGGATTATTAATATTATTATTATCTGTGTTCTGTTCAGGCATCTGAATTTTATTTATCGGACTGTTTTTTAGAGGTGCCTGAAGATATTTTTCAAGTTCTGGTTTGGAAACATTAATTTTCTGTGATGTTGCAGTTTGAAGTTTCTGGCTTAAAGTTGAGCCTGAAAATATTTTTTTTAAGAGTTCAACATCTTCTTCTGTCTGTCTGTATTTCTGAGCTTCAGGCTGTTTTCCATAGGATGATATAAAGTTTTTCATATCCTGAAGTTTTTTATCATCAGTGGGATTTTCAGCTGAGCTGGTTTTTAATTTATTTTTCTGTCTGGCGCGCTCGGCTATCTTTTTTTTGGAAGGTGTTTCAACTATTATCTGATATTTTTTTGTTTTAAAAAAACCAAGAAAACCGCCTGTTTCAATTTCTTTATAACTTAATGGGTCAAAGTCGCTTCCAAGTTCAAGTTTAGCCATTAATTCAGCTTCATTCCTACTTCTGGCAACAAAGGTTTTTTTACTGAATTGAATTTTATTATTAGCAGAATTACCCTGCATCAACACCCTCTCTTACTCGTTTACGCTCGTGTGATGTTGCTACCGCAACATGTGACGACTTTCAGTCGTGCAAAGTCATCTACGATGACAGTAAAGTTGACCATGGTCAACTGTTCAAGCGTTTTTTTTTAATTTATTGATTACGTAACACTGATTACGCTCTTATCTTACTCACTTATTCACGGTTCTTAAGATTTATTCGCGTTTCATTCGCGTTTCATTCGCGTTTCATAAGGGGTCAGGCCGTCCAATTTTGCTTACAGCAAAATTTTACTGCACAGACCCCGACTCATTTACTCTCCGCTTCTAAAGTATTATACAGAAAACCACCTACTTTTTCAATAAATTTGACTACCGGTTTTTCTTTGAGCAGAAACACTGGTTTTCTCTGAAACAGAGCGTATTGTACATCTCTGTCATCTGGTACATACCCGCAATATATAAGATTATTATTAAAAGTTTTTGAAGCTACATTTTTAATATTTTCAAAAGTTGCTTTTGCCTCAATTTCATCAAAAGCACGGTTTATAACAACATAAACTGTCGGACATCCCATTTTAAAAAGTGTTTTTATCATTCCATAACCATCAACAATAGAAGTTGGTTCAGGGGTAATTACAATAAGTCTTATATCAGCCTCAAGCATGAAAAAAGTAGTATTTTCAGATATTCCAGCCCCAGTGTCTATTATCATATATTCTGTATGTATTTTTTTTAAAATATCACTGTAAATGTAATTTCTTTCCATTCTTCCTAAATTT
This sequence comes from Candidatus Muiribacteriota bacterium, assembly GCA_041654635.1. Taxonomy (GTDB): domain Bacteria; phylum Muiribacteriota; class Muiribacteriia; order Muiribacteriales; family Muiribacteriaceae; genus JBAZDD01. The sequence continues at coordinate 7 of JBAZDD010000292.1, read as the reverse complement.
GCAAGTT
>JBAZDD010000291.1:0-3170 GCA_041654635.1 Candidatus Muiribacteriota bacterium | reverse complement strand
AATTCATCACCAGGCATAACTTTTTTCAAAGCTCTTTCAGCAAGATTACCATGACCGATTTCTCTTCTGGAAACACCGGTCATTCTTTTAACTTCACCAACAGAAAATGGAGGGAAATTATAATGAAGAAGGAATTTTTTTCTGGATTCTTCTTCGTTTAACCCGTCGATAATCTGTTCATCTCTTGCTGTACCAAGTGTTGTTATTCCGAGCGCCTGAGTTTCACCACGTGTAAACAGTGCTGAACCATGTGCTCTTGGAAGTAAATCAACTTCACATTCGATTGGTCTTATCTGGTCTAAAGCTCTACCATCGACTCTGATTTTTTCAGATTTAATTCTGCTTCTAACCACTTTTTTTGATGTTTCTTCAAAAAGTTCTTTGATTAGATAATTCATTCTGTCAGTATCTTCAGCTTCGTCTATAAGAGGCTGTAAATATTCAGCAAAAATTGAATTGATTTTATCATGTCTTTCAAGCTTCTGAGGAAGTTTAACAGCTTCTTCTAAAAGTGGAGTTATTTTATCCTCTATTTCTTTTGCATACCCTTCTTCTAAAGGTTCGACATGTTCAATCTCTCTTTTCTGTTTTCCAGCTTTAAGTTTTAATTCTTCCTGCAATCCGATAATTTCAATAATGAATTTATGTCCGATTTCAAGAGCTTTTAAAATTTCATCTTCTGGAAGCTGTTCAGCTTCGCCTTCAACCATTGTAATACCTTCGCGGGTACCTGCCATTTCAAGGTTAAGTTCAGCTTTTTCTATCTGAGCATTTGATGGGTTAACAATGTATTCGCCGTCAAGTTTTGATACTCTTGCACCAGCAACTGGTGTAGAGAATGGAATATCAGATATTATTAGAGCTGCTGAAGCTGCTGTAACGCCAAGAACATCAAAAGGATTTTCCTGATCATAGGATAAAACATCAACAACTATCTGAGTTTCAGCCTTGAAACCTTTGTCAAAAAGAGGTCTCAATGGTCTGTCAACTGAACGTGCGCAGAGAATTTCGTTTGTTGAAGGTTTACCTTCTCTTTTGAAAAAGCCACCCGGAATTTTACCAGCAGCGTATGTTTTTTCTCTGAACTCAACAGTTAAAGGAAAAAAATCTGCAAATCCTGACTGTTTTTTGGAAGCTACAGCTGAAGCAAAAACCATTGTTTCACCAGCTGTCGCAATTACAGAACCATCAGCCTGTTTTGCAATTTTTCCTGTGCTAAGACGGTAGTTGCGTCCGCCTATGTTTTTTTCTACATAAATTTCTTTCATAAAATCCTCATTTTCTTATTTTCTTAAACCAAGTTTAGCTACCATTTCGGTATATTTATCATAATTTGTGTTTGATAAATATTTCAACAGTTTCTGTCTTTTTTTAACAAGTTTGATCAAACCGTGTTTGGAATGATGATCTTTTTTGTGTTCTGCAAAATGTGGCTGCAAATTCTGAATTCTTCTTGTGATAGTTGCAATCTGAACTTCAACAGAGCCAGTATCCTTATCATGCAGTCTGAATTCTTCAGTTAACTGTTTTTTTTCTTCTTTAGTGATAGACATAATAGTCCTCCTCAAATATAATATGTGGATTTTCCGAATAAATGGTCGGAGATTCCATGAATCCAGAAAAACCTGTCAAAATAATAACATACAATTTTATTATTTACAACTAATTTTTTAAAGTTTTATAAATACAGAAAGCAGATAGTGAAATTACCGCTCCCCATGATAAAATCAGAAAAATCCATCCATAAAGTGTCATTTTTTACCCCCGGTATCAAAATCAGTGCATGATTTGGAAATTAAAAACAGCATGATGAAAATTATTAATGACATGACAATTCTTGCGCCAATAGTAATTGAAATGTTCTCCGCAGCAATTCCAGTCATTTTAAGCTGAGATATTGCATACTGGAAAATCCATGTTATAAGCAGAACTATAAGGTAAACAGGAGTAATGTATTTTAAAACAAATTTGAAAATAACAGGAATTTTTATTGAAGACCCTCTTGTGATTTCTTTCCAGCCTTTTTCTATACCGAAAATCCAAGAGAATAAAATTATTTCAATAGTAGCTGAAAGTACAATCAGAAAATTCCCAGCCCAGAAATCAAGCTCATCAACATATCCGTTATTCAGATATAATATGATTGGAATTGCCATCATTATTACAAGTCCAAAAATTGTTGAAACAGCTTTCTCGCGACTGAAACTGAATTCGTCTTCAAGAAAAGCTATAAGTGGCTGAGCAAGTGATATGGAAGAGGTAATCCCGGCAATAAAAAGCAGAAAAAACCAGAGAAAACCATAAAAAGGTCCACCAGCTCCCATATTATTAAAAATCATCGGCATTGTAACAAATGCAATAGAAAAAGTTCCTGATTCTGCTATACCTTGTGCTGCAGCGGTCCCGAAGAAAATTACAGCGGCAGGTATTGCAATGCTTGCGCCGAGAATTACTTCAGCAAAGCCGTTAAGCGAAGCTGATGTTAATCCCGAAAGAGCTATATCATCATCTTTTTTCAGATAGCTGGCATAAGTCTGTATTACGCCAAATCCAAGACTTAAAGTGAAGAAAATCTGACCAGTTGCAGCAAGCCAGATTTTAACATTTTTAAGCTGAGAAAAATCAGGGTTCCACATAAAACCCATTCCTTTTGAAATACCGGGAAGGGTAAGCACTCTAATCATAATAATCAATGCCATGATAAAAAGTGCAGGCATAGCTGTTTTACACACTTTTTCAATCCCGCCCGAGACACCTTTTCTTAATACAAGATAATTTACAACAAGCGTTATAATAAAGAAAAAAACTCCAGCGTTCATTATATTCCCGCAGCTAACATAATCACCAAAAAAAGCTCCGCAGGAATCTGATTCTAGTGTTGAGAGTTTTCCAGAAATTGAAAACCATGAATAGGCAAGTGTCCAGGATTCAATGTAAATATAATAACACAAAACAACAAATGGCAGAAATAATCCAAAAACACCAAGATATTTACCCCATTTTTTATTAATCATTCTCTGATACATAGCTGGAAGTGTGGAATGACCATGAGAGCCACCGAATCTACCTATCGACCATTCAACCCACATTAATGGAATACCAAGCAGCACAAAAGCCACAAAGTATGGAATCATAAAAGTACCGCCACCATTCTGTGCGGCCAGTCCAGG
>JBAZDD010000290.1:0-3177 GCA_041654635.1 Candidatus Muiribacteriota bacterium | reverse complement strand
GCGGAAATTTTCAGAATATATGTTCCATCTTCATTGAGTATAATATTTCTTCTTCTTTCTTCACCATTTACAGTAATTTTTACTGTATCCAGATTATCATCAATAACTTCAATTTCACCGTTGTAACTTTTAAAATAATTTACTGATTCAAGCTCAGGTGTTATTTTAATCACTGGTTTTGTTTTATCAAGAGTATAAGTTATGTATTCAGCAGAAATAAGTCGGTTGTCAGCATCGAAAAATTTTGCGGCAAATTTTTTTGTCCCTTCCTCTGTGAGTCTGAAATTGAGCGGGATTTCTTTTGAATCGACATAAAAATTAATAGTGAATTTTTCAATATCTGAAATTTTATACTGTGGAACAAAGTCTGCTGAATAATACTGATTTTCAATTGGAAGTAGAATTGTCATTTCTGGTCTTTTCATAACCATTGTTTCACGCGGTTGCTCTCTATTCTCTACAAATGTAAGTTCAGTTGAAACTAAAGAGGAACGTTCTCCCTGAGTAGGTGGTTCATACTGTCCTGTAGAAAGATTTGTAACATTTCGGACTAAATATTTATGATTAAAATCTTCAAAATCTGAGGTTTCAGTATAAAAATTTATTCTGTAATCATTTTTCATTAAATTGTTATTTTTATCTGAAATATTTGAAACTATAAGCGTGTATTCAGCACCTCGATCTAAATTCTGGCGTGGTGTAGCAATTATAGTTTTATTTTCTGTGTCATAAGTCATGGACAATTCTATATATTGTCGTTTTTCTGTGCTGTAAACAAGAACTTTGTTTTTTACATTTGCATCAAATATTATATCTTCAGAAAATATTATTCTTATTCTGTCTCTTATTGAAAACATTGTCTGATTACTGACTGGCCATGATTTTATTACCCATGGTGGAATCTGTTCAGCCGGAAGATTGTAATTAATTGGTGAACCTGGCTGATTAAATTCTATTACTGCTCCAATATTTTTATTCTGGGTTGAATAAGTAATTACATAATCTTTCCACACTGCATAAGAATATACTATTATATTTTCATTGAAAGTCCCTATTGTAAGTTCAAGCATGCTTCTTCGATTTTCAATTTCTGTAAAATCATAAGATGGTTTGTAATGCTCGGAAAAAGGGTCGTTAATTATTATTCTGTAAGAACCTGTCGGAATGTTTGAAAAATTTTCATAATAACTTCCATTTTTTATGCTGTATAATTTAATTGAAGCATCGCTCAGAATATTTCCTGAATAATCTCTTACCTGTGGTCTGAAATTCCATGTTTTTCCAGGAGTAAGTACAACTTTTGGGGAATAATTCCAGAAAACGGGTTTTCCATTTTCATTGGTTACTGAAAATTTATTTTCATAAGATGAATAATTTACATTATGATTGCGACTTTCAGGAGAATTTACCTTAATAACATATTCCCCGGGAGGCATGTTTAGAAATTCGTATTTAGAATCTCCTGTGATGATTTTTGTTTCATTGAGCGCAATTTCAATAAAGTCAAAAATTGGCTGTTCCTTTTCGTTTATGATATAGCCTTTGATATCAACAAAAGCTGAGGCTGAATATATAAAAATTAATATAAATATTAATAACAAACATGATTTTTTCATATTTTGTTTTCTCCTGTATTTAAGCTTAAATTTATCATTTTTATCGGCAAAATAGCCATTTTTAGTTAAAAATAACAAGTGAAAAATAAATAAAAAAATACCAATTACCAAAGGGGCAGTGATTATATATAAAACAGTGAGTAAGTGAGATAATTAAGAAGCAGAGAAAGATGGAGCAGTAAGTAAGTGAGTAAGCAAAAAGCAAAACTTAGGAGCTGCGAGTAGAACGCGGATGAAACGGGAATGAAGCTTAAGAGTCGTTAAAAGTAATCGGTAATTGATAATCCGAAAAAGTTTTAACTGTTGATGTCAATCAACTTTACTGACACCGGTAGGTGTCTTTACATGGCTGAAAGCCATCACATGTTGCCGAAAGGGAACATTACACTTCGCAACTGCGAAGTCCTCACCGAGGGTCGCAGAGCCGGTTACTTATTCACTGCTTTTAAATTATTGACTTTTCAGCTTTTAAATTTTAAATTGAACGTGAAAAAAAAATTAAGGAGTTTTTATGAAATATTGCAATGACAAATTCATGCAGCATTATGAATATGAAGCTCTGACTTTCGATGATGTTTCTCTTATGACAAAATACTCAGAAATTCTACCCTCAAACACTAACTTGAAAACATCATTCACTAAAAATATTAAATTGAACATACCTTTTGTTTCAGCAGCCATGGATACTGTTACAGGATGGAAAATGGCGGTAGCGATGGCAAAAAACGGAGGAATAGGAATTGTTCATAAAAATATGTCTATTGAAGAACAGGCTAATGAAATTGCAAAAATTAAAAAATTCCTGAACGGATATATTGAAAATCCTGTTTTTTTTAAAAAAAGTGATTCTATTGAATATATTTTGAATTATAAAGCTCAGAATGAATACAATTTTTCATCTTTCCCAGTTATTGATGATAAAACAGGCAAATTATGCGGAATTATTACATCACATGATTTTAAATTTATCAAAGACAGTTCAGAAAAAGTTTCTAATTATATGTCAACTGGTTTGATTACAGGTCAGAAAGGAATTAAGTTTAAACAGGCTTATGAATTGATGATTAAAAACCGTGTGGGAAAACTTCCGGTTATTGATGAAAATAACAGACTTGTTGGAATGTTTGCCCTTACTGATATTAAATCCATAGTTGAAAAGACAATTTCAGATATGAGTGTTGATTTAAAACATAGACTTATTGCTGGTGCGGCAATTTCACCTTTTGATTATGAAAGAATAGAAGCTCTGATTAATAATAATGTGGATGTGCTTGTGGTTGATACTGCACATGGTCATTCAAAAGGCGTTTTAGAAACAATCAGAGAAATAAAAAAACAATACTCAAACGTTGAAGTTATTGGTGGGAATATTGCAACAGCGGAAGCTGCTCTGGCTTTATATGAAGCAGGTGCTGATGGAGTAAAAGTCGGAATTGGACCAGGTTCAATTTGTACAACCAGAGTTGTTGCTGGTGTGGGTGTTCCTCAGGTTACTGCGGTTTATAACTGTGCAAAAGCTTTGAGAAATAAAATTCCGGTTATTGCTGATGGTGGAATAAGA
>JBAZDD010000289.1:0-3177 GCA_041654635.1 Candidatus Muiribacteriota bacterium | reverse complement strand
GACGGCCTGACCCCTAGTTAGATAAATAAGAAACAGTGAGTAAGTGAGTAAGTGAGTAGGAAGACGCTTTAGCCTTCCGGTCATATTCACTGAGGGTCGCAGACCTGGTAACTCATTTCGCTTTAAAAAAAGGGGGTCTTTATGAAAAAATTTGGGTTGTATGGGAAAATATTTGGTGGATTTATAATAATTTTAATTTTGATGGTAATTATAGGAAGTATTTCATATTCAAGAATGTCAGATGGAGCAGAAACAAGCACGTTTGTGTCTGATTATTCTCTTCCTATAATTGAAAATTCTGAAAATGTGGTAATACAGATTTTAGAAGCAGGATATAATAACCTTAACTATGCAAATACATTTAATTCAGCAAGTTATAATAATGCAGTTCCGCACATGGCAGAAGCTCTTAAATCAGCTGAATTTATTGTATCTGAACTTTCAAGTATCAATTACGATAAGGGAATTGTCAGTAATATTCAGAAAATTGCTGATCAGATAAAAGAATATCAAACATTAAGTGGAAGTATCCATGACCGAGGAAGATTAATTAATACAAACTTAACGGAGATGGAAAATGCCAGTCAAATTTTATTAAATAATATTCAATCATATTTGAATGGTGATAATGAAGGTCCGGGTTTAAATACAAATTTTTCAAATGATATTATCAATGTAAATGTTGAAAGAGAAAGACTTTCAGAGAGATTACAAATGAATCTTGCGGCTAATCAGATTATCGATATGTTTAACGATATGATTATTAAAGCTTTAAATGGATTTCAGCAAAGAAATTCAAATATTTTAATAAAATCAGCAGATGAGGGTTTGTCAAGTATTGTTAAGGAAGTTGAAAATATACTTGTCAATACTAGACAGGATGTAAATATCAGAAGATTAAATAATATATCTAAATCAGCAGAAAATTATGCTATGAATATGAAAAAAATAGCTGCTGATATCGAGTATATTGCCCAGCATGCAGCTAACCGTGTTGTTTTATACAATAATGTAAAAGATGGAGCCGGTGAATTTGCTCAAACTATTTCTGGAGCAGCTGCTCGAAGAACAGCAGGTCTGGCTACTGGAATGGTTTCGTCAGTGAATTTAATAATTTGGTTACTTATAGCATCAATAATACTTGGATTAACATTAGCATGGCTTATAACAAGTGGAATAGTAAAACCAGTATCAATAATAATAAATGATTTAGCATCAGGAAGTAATGAAGTAGCCTCAGCATCAGGACAGGTAAGCTCATCAGGACAGGAGTTGGCAAAAAATGCAAATGAACAGGCATCAAGTCTTGAAGAAACATCAGCAAGTCTTGAAGAATTGGCTTCAATGACAAAACAGAATACAGAAAATGCAAGACAGGTAAATATAATGAGCAGTGAAGCAAAAGAATCATCAGTAAAAGGAAGAGATACAGTAGATAAGATGACTGTTGCAATAACAAAAATAAAAGAAAGTTCAGATGAAACAGTAAAAATAATAAAAACAATAGATGAAATAGCATTTCAGACAAATCTACTTGCATTAAACGCAGCAGTAGAAGCAGCGCGAGCAGGAGAAGCAGGTAAAGGATTTGCAGTAGTAGCAGAAGAAGTAAGAAATCTTGCACAGCGAGCGGGGGAAGCAGCAAAAAATACAGCAGTATTAATAGATGAATCAAAAAACAATTCAGAGCAGGGTGTTAAAGTTGCAGAAGAAGTATCAACAATACTTGGAGATATAACAGGTAAAATAATAAAAATGAATGAGTTGGCAGTAGAAGTAGCATCAGCATCAGAAGAACAGACAAAAGGAATAGATCAGATAAACACAGCAGTATCACAGATAGAAAAAATAACTCAGGCAAATGCAGCAAATTCAGAAGAAAGTGCAGCAGCATCAGAAGAATTGACAGCACAGTCAGAAAAGTTATTGGAATATGTAGAAGTATTGAGAGATATAGTATATGGGGAAAACCATAATGGAAATGAAGCGGGAATGAAACGCGAAAGAAGCGCGAGAGAAACCGGAATGAAACGCGAGAGAAACGGGAATGAAACGCGAATGAACCGCGGAAAAAATGCGGGTAAAACGGGGATGAATCTGAAAGCAACAGCAAAACAAACGCCTAAAACAAAGGCAGAAGAAATAATACCACTTGATGACAGCGATTTTTAAGAGCAGTGAATCGGGGTCTGCGCAGTAAAATTTTGCTGAAAGCAAAATTGGACGGCCTGACCCCTAGTTAGATAAAGAAGAAACAGTGAGTAAGTGAATAAGAAAACGCTTTTACCATCCAGTCTCACTCACCGAGGGTTGAAAACCCGGTAACTTATTCACTGATTTAACTGTTGACGATAGTCAACTTTACTGTCATCGAAGATGACTTTACACGACTGAAAGTCGTTACATGTTACCGTAAGGAAACATTACACGAGCGTTAGCGAGTCGAGACCCCCTCGCAATTAAGGGTATCCGGTTTTATTTGGATACCCTTTTTTATTTATGATTAAAAAAATATCCTCCAAGAATTCTGAATAGAAGTTAATTAAATTTAAAAATAGCCCGTAAGGGTTATTTAGTTTTCGTGTAAACGTCAATAAAATAATTAAACGGGGTCTGTGCCGCGCCCAAAATTAAGCTTGAATTTGCGGCCTGACCACTCGCTTTAACAAAAAGGGGGTCGAGCATGTCAGATATTCAAAAACAATCAAAATCAGGAACAAATCTTGCTGGTAAATACCTCACGTTTAAACTTGGTGAAGAAACGTACGGTATTGAAATTCTGAAAGTTCAGGAAATTATTGGAATGATGAAAGTCACACATTTTCCAAAAGCACCGGAATTTGTCCGTGGTGTTATCAATTTAAGGGGTAAAGTTATTCCTGTAATTGATCTTCGGCTTAAATTTTTTCTTAATGAAATCGAAGATACTGAAAAAACCTGTATTATTGTAATTCAGATTGATAATGGTCAGGAACATATCAGAGAAGGGATAATTGTTGATGAAGTTTCTGAAGTTATTGATATTGAAGAAAGCCAGGTAGAAGAATCACCAAGTTTTGGTGTTGATATTGATATGGATTTTATACTTGGTGTTGGAAAAGTTGCAGAAAGAGTAATTATTCTACTTGATGTTGCAAAAATAGTTACAGGAACCACGATAGAGCAGTGAGGTCGGGG
>JBAZDD010000288.1:0-3182 GCA_041654635.1 Candidatus Muiribacteriota bacterium | reverse complement strand
ATCTGCAAGAGGATTTGCAGAAAAAATACTTTCTAAAGAAAAAACTGGTTCTTCAAATAAAATTTCATTTCTTTTTAAAACAGTAAAATTTACAGGATTTGTAATTATAATACTTTCTGGTATAGTGATGATTCAGATATAGGAGCAGTGAGATAAAGAAGAAGCAGTGAATGAGTGAGTAAGTGAGTGAGTGAGTAATCGCTTTAATCCTGCCGGTCTTACTCACTGAGGGTCGAAGACACGGTAACTTACTTACTGCATTATAAATAAAATCGGGAGGTTTTAAGTGGAAGAAAGAATTAATAAGATATTGTCAAACATGGGTGTGATGTCAAGAAGAGAAGCTGACCGTGCACTTGCCGATGGAAAAGTTATTGTTAATGGAAAAATTGCAAAACCTGGTGATAAGATTGATATAACAATAGATACTCTGATTGTTAATAAAAAACAGATAAAATACAATCCAACGAAAAAATATCTCATTCTGAACAAACCAGCTGGATATTTATGCACACACAAAGACCCCGAAGGCAGACCTACAATATTTGACCTTTTAAAAACAAAAAAATTTATCTCTTATGTTGGTCGCCTTGATTATAACTCAGAAGGGCTGGTTTTACTTACAAACGATGGAGAAATGAAAGAATTTCTGTCAAATCCAAAAAATCAGATTGAAAGAGAATATAAAGTAAAGGTTTCTCGTGTAGTTACCGATGAAGATATACAACTTTTAATGAAACCAACCTATATTGACGGTAGAAAAGTATCCCCTGTCAGTGTAAAAGTTATTAAATCAAACAAGAATAACAGTTGGATTTCTATAGTTGTCAAGGAAGGTATAAACAGAGAGATTAGAAAAATTTGTGAAAAAAATCATCTTTTTGTGGCAAGACTTGTCAGAGTAAGGTTTGGACCTTTGAAATTGATAGCTGTTCCAAAAGGTCAGGCAAGAGAACTCATATATGACGAAGTTAAAAGTCTTAAGAAAATGATGAAGTAGGGGAGAGCATTTGGTTAAAATAAAAAAAATCAATGGACTTACGCTGATTTATGAAAAAATCCCTCATGTAAGATCAGTAAGTATCGGGGTGTGGGTTAAAACAGGTACTGCTCATGAAAATAATTTTCCTAAAGGTATTTCTCATTTTATTGAACATATGCTTTTTAAAGGTACAAAAAACAGAAATGCGAGAGATATTGCTGAAGAACTTGACAGTATCGGTGGATATTTAAACGCTTTTTCAAGTAAGGAATACACCTGTTATTATGCCAGAGTTATTAATGAACATTTAAAAATAGCTGTCGATGTTCTTTCAGACATTACTATTAATTCTGTTTTTGATGTTGAAGAAATGGAAAAAGAAAAAGAAGTAGTTATTGAAGAAATTGGAATGTATGAAGATAATCCTGATGAACTTGTCAATGATATGATTAATGAAATATTCTGGTCTGAACATCCTCTCGGAAAGAATATTCTAGGTTCAAAAGAATCAGTTTCATCTATTACAAGGCAGGATGTTATTTCTTTTGTGAAACATTATTATACTAAGGATAATATTATTGTCAGTGCTGTTGGTAATTTTGATGAAAATAATCTTATAGAGATTATCACAAAATTTTTTAAAAAAATGCCTGAAAATCATGGTGAAAAATTTGAAATTCCTGAATCTTTCAAAATTGGGAAACCACAGTTTATTAAAAAAGATATTAAACAGGTTCATTACTGTCTGGCAATGCCCGGACCATCTCAGGTTGATAATTCCAAATATGCTTTTGGAATTCTTTCATCAGTAATTGGCGGGGGAATGAGTTCCAGACTGTTTCAGGAAATTCGTGAAAAATATGGTTTTGTTTACACTATTTATTCTTACACCCAGTCACATATAAATTCAGGAATGTTTGTAGTATATTTTGCATGTAATGAGAAAAATACTGATAAAGTTCTTGAGCTTATCTTTCAAGAATTGAAGAAAATAAAAAAAGAAGGAATAACAGAAGAAGAACTTTTCAGGGGAAAACAGCAGCTTAAAGGTAATATAATACTTTCTCTTGAGAATACATCATCACGAATGAGAAGGCAGGCAAGTTCAATTATTTATTATAAAAAACTTGTAAAAATCGATGAAGTTATCAAGTTGATTGATTCTGTAACTCTTGATGATATCAGGAGGGTTTCAGAAAAATTCTTAATCAGTAAAGATTTAACATGGTGTTCTGTGGGAAATAAAAAAGCAAAATTTAATATTAAAAAGGTGGATTTATGATTGAAAAATTGAATTCTGTATCTAAAAAATTGAAAACTTCTGCTCTGCTTATTACCAATCCGGTGAATATTTTTTATTTGACAGGTGTTGAAGCTGATGCTACATATGCAGTTTTTGACAAAAAAGGTCTTAGAATAATTACAAATTTTATTTATTTTGAAGATATCAAATCTAAAATTAAAATTAAAGCAGATGTTTTAATGTATGGTGCAGACAATTTCTATTCATTTTTCGATAAAAAAGCTACGTATGGATTTGAATCCAGTAATATGGTTTTTGATACTTTCAGAAAATTTGAGGCTGAAGGGTTCAAACTGAAGCCATGTGGGCAGTTTATGGAAGTGCTGCGGGCTGTAAAAACCGAAGAGGAAATTAATCTTATAAAAAAAGCTGTTGCTATAACAGATAAAACTTATAAAAAGCTTCTTGATTATCTTAAACCAGGTTTAAGTGAAATTGAGGTTGCTAATTTTATTTTTGATACTCAGCGAAGTTTTGGAGCAAGCGGAAATTCTTTTGAAACAATTGCAGCTCGCGGGGATAATTCTTCACTTCCTCATGCAAAATGTGATGCTAAAAGAAAAATTAAACCAGACTCAATGCTGAAACTAGATTTTGGTGCTGTTTATAAACATTACTGCTCTGATATGACAAGAACTGTTTTTTTTGGAAAAGCTTCTAAAAAATACAAAGATATATACAATATTGTTTTAACTGCACAATTAAAGGCTATTGAAAAAATTAAGCCGGGGATTAAAGCTGCCGATATAGATAAGGAAGCACGTGACTACATCGCTTCTAAAGGGTTTGGAGACAAATTTGGTCATGGTTTAGGTCATGGTCTTGGACTTGAAGTCCATGAAAATCCGAGAGTTTCTTCAAAATCCACAGATATTCTTGAAGAAGGAAATGTCATTA
>JBAZDD010000287.1:0-3216 GCA_041654635.1 Candidatus Muiribacteriota bacterium | reverse complement strand
TGTATTTCTGTAAAAAAAGATATTAAAATAATTAAAAATATTGATACAGGAAGAATTTTTTTTAAATAACTTTTCATTTTTTGAACCCCTCAATTTTTGATAATTAAAATTATAGCATATAATTAAATTAAACAGAAATCTAAAAAAAATAGAAAATTACTGAATTTGGCTGGAAATATTGTATATGACTTTTTTTTTTAGTATGTTATATTTGATATTGAAATTCTCAAATTAATAAGAGGTATGCTGTGAATATAGATTTATTAACAGTCGAAATAGGCAGCACTATAACAAAAGTTAATGCCTGGGATAACATTAATTCAGAAATAACCCATATTGGTCAATCAACCTCATTAACCACTGTAAATCTTAATGATGTTACTATTGGAGTTGAAAATGCAGTTTCACAACTGGAAAAGTCCCTTAAACAGAAAATAGTTCCAAGTGAAATATTAATAAACAGTTCTGCCGCTGGCGGTCTTAAAATTGCAGTTTTTGGATTAACACACGACATGACTGTAAGAGCTGCAAGAGAAGCCTCACTTGGTGCAGGGGCTATTATTAAGTACATCGGTGTTGGAAAAATTCAAAAATATATTATCAAAGAACTTAAAGAAGCACAACCTGCAATTATAATTCTTTCTGGTGGTGTTGATTTTGGAGAAACTGATATTACACTTCATAACGCTGAAATTTTAAGCGCTGAAGGTCCTGATATACCTTATATATATGCTGGAAATACAAAAATTTCAAGAATAATAAAAGAAATTTTTGAAAATAATAATAAAAAAATTACTATTACTGAAAATGTTTATCCAAACATTGACGAACTCAATATTGACCCATGCCGTGAAATAATTCAACATACTTTTTCTGAGCATATAATACACGCTTCAGGAATGGAAAAACTCAGCCAACTGACATCAAAAGAAATCATTCCCACCCCTTATGCAGTTATGAAAACCGCTGAATACATATATAAAACAATGGGAAACGTAATTATTTTTGATGTTGGTGGTGCAACAACAGATGTTCATTCTGTTACAGAAGATTCTCCTGAAAACAGTGTAAAAAGAACCGAACCTGAGCCTCTATCCAAAAGAACTGTTGAGGGAGACCTTGGTGTTTATGTAAATGCTGAAAATCTGAACGAAATAAAGCATAAATTTTTTACAGACAAAATTGATTTGTCAAACTTAAAACCTATGCCTGACAACATTGAATCTGTAAAAATTTCTTCTTATCTTGCCCAGAAGGCTGTAAATATTTCAATGACAAGGCATGCAGGTGTTAAAAAAAATCTTTTTACCCCGACAGGGAAAAAATCCTATGTTAAAGGTCGCGATCTTACCGCTGTAAAATATGTAATAGGCACTGGTGGAGCTTTAACAAAATTACCTGGTGCACTTGATATTTTAAAAAATTCATTAATTTCTGATTATGGTGAACACCTCGTTCCCCCAGCTGAAGTTGTATGCGGAATTGATAAAAATTACATATTCTCATCCTTAGGAACTATAATTTTTCATTATAAAAATATTAACATTAAAAATATTATAAAAAACTCTTTAAAACATAATTCGGAGGAACAGTGAATCCTAAATTATTAATTAATCTCGAAAAAATTAAACAAAACGCAGTAAACATTAAAAAACAGTGTGATAAAAACAATATTAAAATATTTGGAATTACAAAAGTAACATCAGCAGATATTAAAGTTGCTGAAAAACTTATAGAAGCTGGGATTTATGGTCTGGGAGATTCAAGATTAAAAAACATTAAAAATCTCAAAAAGCATTTCCCAGATATGCCAACGCTTCTTGTAAGACTTCCAATGCTTTCTGAAATTTCAGAAGCTGTTAATTTTTGTGATTATATGCTTGTTTCTGAAATTGAGGCTATTAAGAAAATCGAAGAACAATCCATTTTACAGAACAAAAAAACTGATATTATATTAATGGTAGATCTTGGTGATTTGAGAGAAGGTTTCTGGCCTGATGAAACCGATAATTATATTTCTTTTTTAAAAAAATTAAAAAATACAAAAATTTCAGGAATAGGGGTTAATCTGGCATGTTATGGAGGAGTAATTCCTGATGAAAATAAAATGAATGAACTTGTTAAATTAAAAAAATTATTTGAAAAAGAACTTAATATTAATTTCCAGTATGTTTCAGGTGGAAACTCTTCTTCCCTTCCTCTTGTTTTAGAAAATTCAATAAATCCAGAAATTAATATGTTAAGAATCGGTGAAGCTATAATGCTTGGAAGAAATGTTATCAACCGCGACCCCTGGCCTGAAACTTTTCAGGATACATTCATACTTGAGGCTGAAATTATTGAGCTGAAGAAAAAACCTTCCGTTCCTTCTGGAAACATAGGACAGGACGCATTTGGAAACACCCCTGTATTCAAAGACAGAGGGTTTCATCATAGAGCAATACTTGCAGTGGGAAGACAGGATATTGATGTTGAAGGATTGATTCCAATGGGTGATTATGAGGTTTTAGGTGCTTCAAGCGACCATTTGATAATTGATGTTGAGAAAATTCATCATAATTTAAAAGTGGGAGATACTTTAAAATTTATGTTGTCTTACAGCGCTCTACTGGCAGCTTTTACATCAGAATACGTTGAGAAAATTTATATTTAATCCCAGCTTTCTGTTATAACATTTATATCAGAAATGTTACCTACATCAAGGAAACCTCTTGTATTATCTATAGTAATAGATTTCTGTGCCGGTATTACAGTTGCGCTTAAACTCCCCTGTGGAATGACTTCTGCTCTTCCATCTTTAACAGCAATTCTTATTGTCTGTCCAAAATTTTTAGTTTCAACTTTAAAAACTGTCAACTGTGATGAATCTATTGTGACTTTTGCCAATTTATGATTAATAACAATACTTCCTCTGCCTGTGGGTTTTCTACCTGAAATAACACCATTTTCAAACTCAAACTCAACATCAGCTACTCCTGCGGTTGGAACTTCCATTTTTGTCATGGCAAGTTCTATCTCACCCCTAAGTGTAACAAGTAAGTCATTGCCAAAATCAAGTCTGGCTCTTCCGCCTTGACTAAGTCTTAAGGCGTCACCTTCCTTAAATATATTATTATCATCAAGAACAAATGTAGGCTCATCTTTTCTTCTGTAGTCAACAGAACCCATTATTGGAATAACATTTACAACTTTTGTTTCATCTATTTTTGCCTGAAT
>JBAZDD010000286.1:0-3220 GCA_041654635.1 Candidatus Muiribacteriota bacterium | reverse complement strand
CACAAACAGAATGTTCTTTTGAACGATCGAATTGAACAACAAAATTTACATTCTCATTTGAACCAACCATTTCCATCTCATTAATATCGTATGTTCCATAAGCTTCAAGGTCATTATCACCATTCATAAAAATCATAATAGTCCATTCTTTTTCGTTTAATCCAGAAGCAGAAAAAGATAAAATTATTAAAATAAAAACAAGTAAATTAAATTTTTTCATCATACACCTTCTTTATCCACAATTCTCAATTTAACTGAAAATCCTTTAGGGGTCTGGCCTTCCAATTTTCAATAAAAGAAAATTTGACGGCACAAACCCCGACCAGAACAGGATTTTCTTTAATCTTCATTGAGAATTGCACCTTCTTTATTCGCAATTTGAAATATTTTAACATAAAAGCAGTGAGAAGTGAAGAAGTGAAGAAGTGAGTGAGTAAGTGAGTAAGAAAAATCAAAAACTTAGAAACTGCGGATGGAACGGGAATGACAACGAAAAGCAAAAAACAATACAAAAAAAGCAAAAAGCAAAAATGCTTTTTGCTTTTTTTATTTCAATACTGCGAGTTTTCCATTTATTTTCTGTCCATCTATGTCAACTGTGTAAAAATAAGTTCCATTTGCAAGTTTTCTTCCCCTTCTATCTCTCAAATCCCATACAAATTCAGACATTCCAGTAATATCTGTTCTAAAAACAAGTCTTCCAGAAGAATCATACACTGACAGCACAGCTTTTAATGCCAGTATTGTTCCGTCTGCTTTGATTATTGAATAATCACTTGCAGGGTTGGGATAACAAACTGATTTCATATTTCCTATACTTGTCGGAACAAAATTTACCACTCTGTTTATTGTATTACCCAACATATCAGAAGTTGTAATTGTTACCTGCTGCTGTCTTCCTGAAATCCCAGGACCTCTCAACACACTGTTTAAATCAAGCTGCTGATTATTACTACCATTAGCACTGATAGTTATTTTTCTTCCGTTTAATTCAATTTCTGTTTTATAAATTCCAGAACCATTATCTAAAACTTCCACAATACTGCTTTCGAAATTAATCTGAGGTGCTTTATTATCTTTTGCAATAAAATATTTACCAGCTTTATTTATTTCAAAACTTTTATCACTTAATTTTGAAACAAACTTCATCTTTCCATCTTCTTCTCTGAAAAGCCCTGTTTTTGAACCAAAATCTATTACTTCACTTGAAACTCCAACACTCTTATTAAACTTAACTTCGGGCCACATATAAAGTCCACCTGGATAAACTTCTAATTCAACTGAATTATCTGAATCAACTCCATCTATTCCAGAAGCCATATTAATAACAGGATTACTTCCTTCATATTCAGCTTCAGTTATTATAAAGTTTTCCTGATTTGAATCAAAATCAAAAGATACTGTAAAATTACCTACAGGAGCTGAATTTACATTAAATCCGCCACCTGCCACAAAAAATTGTGCAATATCTCGGCCTTCAATACCATCACTGTCAAAACCAGAAACTTCAATATAAGCCTGACCAGTTTTTGTTAAATCAACAACATAAGTTCCAGAATAAATATTCTTTTCTGAATCAATTCTTGCCATTGTGACATTTCTCGGGTAACTGTTCTGCTGTTCAATTCTGACATTAAATCCTGATGTGATATTTTTACTTGCTTTGATTAGCAAAGTCATAGCATTATTTGAAATTGGAGCTTTAAAAATTGCAGAAATAAACGATGGATTAACGTGTATATTTTCAATTGTGTTTTCAGATAAATCACCACCAAACATATTTTTCATCACTTCAAAAACAACTTTTACTTTATTATTGAAATAATTTATATCATTTACAGGTATATAAGCTGTCCCTGAGTATTTGTTGAATTCAAAAATATTGTTAACAAAATCAATTTCTCTTGAAGTATCACTTTCAGAAACCAATTTTACTACTGGTGTAACACCGCTGTCCATCAAACCTGAAAATTCTGCACCAAATTCAATTTTATAAAAACCATTTCTTGATGAGATAAGATTTAATGTATAACTGTCAACTTTAGTTTCACCACAGATAACATTCATGGAATTTCCACTTACACCATCAAAAGCGTTGCCTTCTGATGCTGTTATCTGACGAGTATCATTTAAAGTGTTAGTAACTTTAAGTCCGAAGTTTTTGCCAACAGGTGCATCAACGGCATTAGGCGACTTTGCACTGAATACAATTTTTAAAACTGAAATTGCTGATGTTTTATCAATCACACTCTGTGTGATAATATCAAATCCAGTTGCATTAGTCGGACCCTCACCTATTCTGTAATTTAAAGGATTAATCAATATCAAATCCTCATTTAACGCATTGTACAATTTTACATTACTAATACTGTCACTTCCAAAATTATAACCTGTTGGAAAATTAACAATAAGTTTGTTTATTCCACTGTCTTCATCTTCAAAAACAAGTTTTGAATAAATTGAAAACATTGTCTGAGAATTTTTATTAGCATAATTAGGTGATATTTCTGCTGTAACACTTGTTATGTAATTACTTACTGTAACCAGTAAATTATCCTCAGCAGATACACCCTGATCATTTGCTCCATTACCGTCAGCATTTCCTGCAACAGAGTTTGAACCAAAATTTCTTCCAGTTCTTAACACCTGAGAAGAAAATACTTTGCCAGTATCTGAAACAGCCGGTGTATTACAACTGAAACGAATTCTGACAGTATAATTTCCTGGAGCAGTAATTGCCCCGGTTAAAGTTGTTACAAGGTCATTACCTAAAAGAATACTTGTAGAAGGAACAGGTCCGCCATTTACCGTAGCAGAAACAGTTGCAGGACTTGACGGTACATATCCATCACCTGTTCTTATTACAAAAGTATCTGCACCCTCATTATCTGCGCCAATATCAAAGTTAAAATAATAATCAAACAATTCTGTTTCACCAGCAAAAACATTTTTAGGAGTAATTTCTGCAATTAGATTATTTACTGGATAGCCCTCTGTTTTAAATGTAAGTGTATTACTGTTGTTGGTAACTCCATCAGCATTCGCCGCAGTTGCTGATATTGTTCCAAAATCTATGCCATCAGCCCCTGCTTTAACAATAACACTTGCCGATGTTCTTGTATTATTACTTGATACTTTGAATTTTAATTCCACAAGATCAAGATTGTTTAATTTATTATTAACATTCAATCTGATTTTATTTGCTCCCATATCAGTCACA
>JBAZDD010000285.1:0-3250 GCA_041654635.1 Candidatus Muiribacteriota bacterium | reverse complement strand
CAGATATTTTCTAAGATTTATATCATTCATGAGCGTTCTGCTGAAATAATTTGCTGGAAATCCTCTATAATTACCTGTATTAAAATTTGTCAGGTAATTTTTTATTGTTTCATAAGGTATTATATTAGCTTCATTATTTCTGAAACTGTAACATAAACCTATAATTTTTCCGTCTGAAAAAATAATCTCACCATTACCACCTGACTGCATCATCACACTGCCTTTTAAAGCAATATATGTATTTGAGCCATAAAGTATTCTTGTTGCAAATATTTCAGTTATAAGTCCTGAATAAGATGCAAGTCTTCCATCACCAAGTCTTCTTGATAAAATTATATTGCTTCCAATTCTGTAATTATCTGAAAACTCTGGTGTTTCAAGCGTGTTAAAAAACTCCACATTGTCAGGTATTACAAGAGCAAGTCCGGCATCATAATCAGCATGAAGTACTTTACCTGTCCAGATGGTGTTTTCGCCATGTTTTTTCAATTCAACAAGCATTGAATCTTTCACAACATCTGCTGTTGTTAATACATATTTACCTTGTATGCTAACACCAAAACCTGCATTATTTCTTATTGCAGTTCTCTGCCAGGGTGTAACTTCAAGATAGCTCTGAGAAACAGAATTTATTTCAATTATATAATTTTCAGCATTAGAAGCATTGATATTTATTATCATCAAAATAAAAATAAATAGTATTGATAGTTTTTTCATTATTTTACCCTCCTTAAAGATGGAAGTGCATAGTTTGTTTTTATTCTTTCATCTGCTGTTTCCAGTCCTTCTTTTGGAATGATGAGTGGTCTTGAAGAACCTTCAAGCTGGATTTTTATCATATCAACTTTGTCATTTATTTTGAGGGTTTCAAGCCTGGTTACTAAATCATTGAAATTCTTAACCTGTCTGTCATTTATTTTTGATATAATCAGGTTTTGAAAATCTCTTCCATATATATTAACTGCATCAGGCAATACTCTTGATAATACAATTATTTCTTCTCTTGAATCGTTCAAAAGTTCAAAATCATAATAATAATATCTCTGTCTGTAACTTGCATCTCTATACCATTCCCCACCCCATGCTTCAAGAAAATCACGAGATAATGGAGTAAACACATATCCAGCTATAGAGTAATATAAAAAATCTTTTTCATATTGCTTTGAACGATTAATTCCTGAATCCCAATTAAAATATTCAAGAGTTATTTTCTGTTTTTTTCCATCTCTTACCACTGTATAAACAGCTTTATCACCTATATGTTTACTGTCTAAAAGATGAAGAAGGTCAAGATATCCCCATTCCGTTTTTACTGTTCCATCTTCTTCAATTCTGTGACCATCAATTTCAAGTATTACATCACCTGGTTTCAACTTATTATGAGATGGTGAATTTTTGACAACATTAGTTACATATATTCCATATTCTTCTTTTACATTTAAATATTTTCTCAAAGTTGGTGAACGAAGTTCTTCAAAAGAAAAACCCCCAAGAGGGAATCCGTTATATTCACCTGTTTTTATATCTTCAAGAAAATGTTTTATTACAAAAAGTGGGATAAAATATCCAATATTCTGTGCTCTCGTATTCCCCTGAAAAGCAAGTCCGACTAATTTTCCATCTTTTACAACTGGTCCACCACTGTTTCCTGGATTAATTGCCGCATCTGTCTGAATGGCAAGATGTCTTCTGTGAGCATCATGTACATAAGTCTGATACTCAATTCTGGAAACAACACCTTCTGTAATGGATATTTTTGTTCCTCCTGTCGGATATCCGATTGTATTAACCTGTTCGCGAAGTCCGGGCATTTTACCCATTTCCATAAATTTTACACCTTTATAGAACTCATCACGGTTTTCTGTAACATCAATAAGTGCAATATCACAGTCATGACCTACAAATTTTACTTCAGCCATGTATTTTTTCGGGTCATTATATTTTTGAATTGTTAAAAATTTTGTGTTTGCTACTACATGAGCATTTGTAAGAATTACTCCTTTTTCAATTACTACCCCGGAACCATTCCCACCTGTTACTGAAGACATTTGCCATGGAGTGTAAGCCGAATTTGACTGTTTCTGATTAAAAATCTTAACTGTAGCATAAGCCAGTTCTTCATCAAGTCCAAAAACCTGACAGAACAAAATTGAAACAAAAAGAAAAATTAGTAATAGTTTTTTCACAACACCTCCTGAAATTATTGACACAGAAAGATTATATTAATATTGAGTTGAAAAAGCAACAGTAATTTAGATTTATAAGCGTTCCATTCGCGTTTCATTCGCGATTCATTCGCGTTTCATTCGCGTTTCATACGCGTTTTATTCGCGTTTTATTCGCGTTTCTATATCACTTTCTTTCAAGATTCTGTAGAGTGAATACACTTGCTGGTATGTTAATATCGAGTTCCAAATTATGCATTATTATTTCTGTGTATGAATCTGTTTTCAAATTATCTTCAATTTTCATTTTTTTTGGATAATATTTTTCATTTATTTTTGTATATTCATAAAAAAACATTTCTTTAAGCAGTTTTTCGCTTCTGCCAAATAATTCAGCTTTATAATAAATGAATTTTTCTTTGTCAACCCAAATTTTCTGCATAAAATACACTGGGTCTATTCCTTCTTTTGCTCTTAATTCAATAACATAAACAGCTTTATCTTCATATATTTCTTCATTTAATATTTTTGCTTCATACTGATCTTTTAGTCCCTGATTTTCTGTCTGATCTTCATAGGAAAAATCACTGCCCATCATAGATTGTCTCAACATATGCCCTGATATTTTTACCGTTCTTGAAGCTCCTGGAAGATACATCCATAAATCATTATCTATTCGTAAATATTTTGTCCCTCTATCCCTTGGCGGATAAGTAAATTCCATATAGGATTTATTTGTTCCAACTCCATAGGATGTGAATTTTTTAACCATTTCGCGCCCAGGGCGACTTATTATCATTTCTCCTTCATATTTGAGACTTTCCGGTGTCATGTTAAAATCTATTTTATCCAGAATTTCTTCAACTGTTATTTGTTCCCCATATACAAATAGTATTGAGATAATCAGCATTACAATAAATAGTGTTTTTTTCATTAAAACCTCCCTATACTCGTTTACACTCGTGTAATGTTACCTTTCGGTAACATGTGATGGCTTTCAGTCATGTAAAGACACCTGTCGGTGTCAGTAAAGTTGACTATCGTCAACAGTCTATAATCCGGGCAGAACATGTTCTGCCCCTACA
>JBAZDD010000284.1:0-3251 GCA_041654635.1 Candidatus Muiribacteriota bacterium | reverse complement strand
GATAAAATATGGCAAGCTCTTGCTGTGCTTACACCAGTTAAAACTGTTGGTGTGATGGGCGATCAGCGAACTTATGAGCATGTTTTAGCACTTAGAATGGTTGATAGTGTAGATGGCATGACTGCTGATTTTATAAAACTTCCTTATGAGGTTTTAGGGAAAATTTCTTCAAGAATTGTTTCTGAGGTTAAAGGCATAAATAGAGTTGTATATGATATTACGTCAAAACCCCCGGCAACCATAGAGTGGGAATGAAATCGCGAAAAAAATCAGCGAAAACCTCTGAATGAAATCGTCGAAAACCTCCGGTTGAAATTGACGAAAACCTCTGAATGTGTTATTCTTAAATTATATAAACTATTGTTTTCAGGGAGTTTTTATGCCTTTAACAAGACCAGAATACAGGGAAAGATTGATTGATAAAAAAGTTTGTGATTATTTAAAAATATTTGGGGCTGTAAATATTGAAGGTCCTAAATGGTGTGGAAAAACCTGGACTTCTTTAAATCATGCTGAAAGTGTGGTATATATTGGTAATCCTGAAAATAACTTTCAAAATAGAGCAATGGCAGAATTAAATCCTGTTCTTGTTTTAGATGGTAAATTTCCAAGATTGATTGATGAATGGCAGGAAGTTCCAGAGCTTTGGGATGCGGTGAGATTTCAAGTTGATAAAGATGGTTTGAAAGGAAAGTTTATTTTAACAGGTTCCGCAACTCCACAGCATAAAGGAATTTTACATAGTGGGACTGGTAGAATTGGAAGATTAAAAATGAGAACAATGTCACTTTTTGAATCTGGCGATTCTTCTGGAAAAATTTCACTTAAAGAGATTTTTTATAATAAAATTGAGCCAGTTTATGTTGAAGGAAATACTCTGGAAAATCTGATTAATCTTACAATCCGCGGAGGTTGGCCGGGAAGTTTAGGTCTTGATATTAATTTATCACAAGAATTATCAGTTGCTTATTTAAAAAATGTTATTGAAGACGACATGTATAAATTAGATGGGATAAAAAGAGATTATAAAAAAGTAAAATTATTTTTAAAATCCCTTGCCAGAAATGAAAGCACAGTTGTCAGTAATAGAACTTTAAAAAATGATTTAATGGAACATGAGGGAGAAAATATTGATGTTAATACAATTGCAGATTATTTAAATATATTTAACAGATTATTTCTTATAGAAGATCAACCAGCCTACAGTCCTAATATAAGATCATCTATAAGAGTTGGAAAATCTCCGAAGAGGCATTTTATTGACCCGTCACTTGCTATAGCTGCGTTGGGAGCTAATTATAATATGCTTTATAATGATTTAAATACTTTTGGATTATTATTTGAAAGTCTCTGTATTAGGGATTTAAAATGTTATGCTGAGGTTGATGGTGGGAAAGTTTTTCATTATCGTGATGAAAAAGGCAGAGAAGCAGATGCAATTGTTGAATTAAATAATGGAAAATGGGGTGTTTTTGAAATCAAACTTGGCGCTAATCAGATTGATGATGCTGCTAAAAAATTACTTGAATTGAATAAATTTTTTATAGAAAATAAAAAATCAGAACCGCCATCGGTTTTGGGTGTTATAACAGGTATAGGAAATATGGCTTATACTCGTGAAGACGGTGTAAGTGTTATTCCAATTACAGCTTTAAAAAATTGAATGAATTTTTCAGGTGAGAATTTTATTCAGTGCATTTTTTCGTTCGAAAAAGTGTATTGATAATACATTTTTTCGTTGCAATTTCTGTTAAAATTTATTAAAATATAAATATATCAGCGTTAATAATTTTTTTATTGGGAGTTTTTATGTTTCGTGCTGCAATAAATGATTTAATAAAATGGAAGAGTAAAAAAAATAGAAAACCTCTTATCATAAGAGGAGCAAGACAAGTTGGAAAAACCTGGCTTATGAAAAAATTTGGCAATGCTGAATATGAAAAAACTATTTATATCAGTTTTGATAATAATAGTCAGATGAAAGAATTGTTTGAAAAAGATGTCAGAATTGACAGAATTATTACTGGTATTGAATTATATTCTGGTCAAAAAATTATTCCTGAAAATACGTTATTAATTTTTGATGAAATTCAGGAAATTCCTCAAGCTCTTACTGCATTAAAATATTTTAATGAAAATGCACCTGAATATAACATAATCTGTGCAGGTTCATTATTAGGTGTGGCTTTGCATAAGGGTATATCTTTTCCTGTCGGTAAAGTTGAATTTATGGATTTGTATCCAATGTCATTTTATGAGTTTATGCAGGCTATGGGTAAAGAAAGGTTTGTTGAATTGTTGAAAAAAAGAGATTTTGATATGGCAACGACTTTTAAACAGGAATACATTGAACTTTTAAAATATTATTATTATGTTGGTGGAATGCCTGAGGTTGTAGCTTCATTTTTGGAAAATAAGGATTTTAATGAAGTAAGAGAGATTCAGAAAAGAATATTGAAGGCTTATGAACAGGATTTTTCAAAACATGCTCCAAATGATGCAATACCAAGAATCAGAATGTTATGGAATAATATTCCATCTCAATTAGCAAAAGAAAATAAAAAATTTATATATAGCCATATAAAAGAAGGGGCGAGAGCCAAAGATTATGAAATCGCAATGTTATGGCTTTTAGATTGTGGTCTTGTTCACAAAATTCACCGGGTTACTTTGCCAAAATTACCATTAAAAGGGTATGAAGATTTAAAATCTTTCAAGTTGTTTTTTTTAGATGTTGGTTTGCTTTGTTGTATGGTAGGGCTTGAACAATCAGTTCTGCTGAATGGTAATGAATTGTTTGCAGGATTTAAAGGAGCTTTAACAGAGCAGTATGTCATGCAACAGCTTATTATTTCCAAAAAAATGACTGCTTATTACTGGACGAACAAACAGGGAAGTGCTGAAATTGATTTTCTAATCGATACTGGTGAAAAAATTGTTCCAGTTGAAGTAAAAGCTGAAACCAATCTTAAAGCTAAAAGTTTAAGAACTTTTTATGAAAAATTTAATCCAGTTATATCGGTAAGAACAGCTATGCTTGATTATAAAAAAGAAAACTGGCTTTTAAATTTGCCGTTATGGGCAATAGAAACTCTTGAAAATGAAATTTTATGATTTTCTCGCGTTTCATTCCCGGGTTATATGCGTTTCATACTTATTAAAATTTGACTATTTTCATATTTTTCTATATTTTGTTTAATGTAAAACATCTAATTCAGGAGTGTAAAAAATGGCAGCTAATGATATGAATA
>JBAZDD010000283.1:0-3276 GCA_041654635.1 Candidatus Muiribacteriota bacterium | reverse complement strand
TACAGTAACCCAGAATAAACCTTCTGAACAAGATATTAAAGAGCTGGATTTTGCATTCAGAGTGGTAAAAAATATTAAATCCAATGCAATAGCGATTACCAGAGGGAAAACTTTACTTGGTATGGGGGCAGGGCAGCCTTCAAGAGTTGATTCGGTTGAAATAGCGGTAAAAAAAGCAGGTGAAAAATCAGCTGAGGCTTATCTTGCTTCTGATGCTTTTTTCCCTTTTGCCGATGCTTTAGAAAAAGCCTGTGAAGCAGGGATTAAATTTGTAATTCAGCCTGGTGGCTCAATTAATGATGAAGAAGTAATTAAAAAAGCAGATGAACTTGGAATTGTCATGGTATTTACCGGAAGAAGACATTTCAGACATTAGTCGGGGGAAATATGAGAGTTTTAATACTGGGAAATGATGCAAGAAGTCACTGTATAGCCTGGAAATTATATCAGAGTGAATATGTTAAAAAATTATATGCTTATCCTGGAAATCCCGGGATTTTTTCAATGTGCGAGAAAACCTCAATTAATTCAGAAAGTTTTGAAGAAATATATGATTTCTGCAGAAAAAAGCAGATAAATTCAGTTTTTGTCGGACCAGAAAAATATCTTTGCGATGGAATTTTCAACTATCTCAAAGAAAGAAATATAAATGTTTTTGGTCCTTCAAAAGATGCTGCAAAATTGGAAGGAAGCAAAAGTTTTGCAAAAAATTTCATGGAAAAATACGGTATTCCGACAGCTTCATATAGTGAATTTGAAACAAAAGAAAAAGCTTTAGAATATGCTGAAAAAACAGAATATCCAATTGTGGTAAAATATGATGGACTTGCTCAGGGAAAGGGTGTTGCTGTATGCAGAAAAAAAGATGAAGCAGTTAATCATATTTATTCTTTTAAAACCGGAAAATTTATAATCGAAGAATTTCTTGATGGAAAAGAAGCTTCTCTTTTATGTTTTACAGATGGCAATACAATAAAACCGATGATTTATGCAAGGGATTTTAAAAGAGCAGAGGATAATGATAAAGGACTGAATACAGGGGGGATGGGAGCATTTACTAATCCTGATATTTTGCCAGAACATAAGCAAAGTGTGATAAAAAACATTGTTGAACCTACCCTTGAAGGAATAAAATCTGAAGAATTTGAATACACAGGTGTAATTTATATTGGACTTATATTTACAGAAAAAGGTCCAAAAGTGATAGAATATAATGTCAGATTTGGAGACCCTGAAACTCAGGTTCTTATTCCAACGCTTAAAACAGATTTAGGTTTGATTATGAATAAAATTTTTACCAGAACACTTAATGATTTAAAAATTGAATGGAAAGAAAAACAGGCTGTATGTGTGGTTCTTGCAAGTAATGGTTACCCTGAAAAATATGAAACAGATAAAAAAATATCAATAAATAAGTCAGTTAAAGCTCTTGTTTTTATGGCAGGGGTTAAAGAAAATCACAGAAGTTTATATACTTCCGGGGGCAGGGTTATTTCAGTTGTTGCAATGGCAAAAGAAAGAGAAGAAGCAAGAAGAATTGCTTATCAGGAGTTGAATAAAGTATATTTTGACAATATGTATTATAGAAAAGATATTGCACAATAAAGCAGCAATTCTCAATGAAATTTAAAGAAAATCCTGTTCTGGACGGGGTTTGTGCCGTCAAACTTTACGATTTAGTAAAGTTGGAAGGCCAGACCCCTAAAGGATTTTCAGTTGAATTGAGAATTTCTGAAATTAAAGGGGAAAAAATGAATAAAGTAGTAGTTGTGGATTTTGGAAGTCAGTATTCTCAGCTTATTGTAAGAAAAATCAGAGAACTGGGTTTTTATTCTGAAATAATAAGCTGTAATGATATTGAAGAATATCTGGCTGATGAAAAAATAAGCGCTCTGATATTATCAGGTGGACCTGAGTCAGTTTATGAAGAAAACAGTCCTTCAATTCCAGCAAAATACATAAATTCTGATATTCCTGTTCTTGGTATATGTTATGGAATGCAGCTTATTACACATTTGTCAGGAGGGGTTGTTAAGCCTTCCGGCAAAAGAGAGTTTGGATATGCAGATATTAAAATTAAAAAAAATGATATTATTTTTGATGGATTCAGTGATACAACTGTGTGGATGAGTCACGGGGATTCAGTTGATAAAATTCCTGATGATTTTGAAGTGCTTGCATCAACAGATGAATGTCCTTTCTGTGTTATAAAAAAACAAAACATTTATGGGATTCAGTTTCATCCAGAAGTTGCTCATACAAAAGAGGGTAAAATTATTTTATCAAATTTTCTTACAAAAATTGCCGGAATAAAACCTGATTGGACAATGGATAATTATATTGAGCATGAAATTGAAGAAATCCGTGAAAAAACTCATAATAAAAAAGTAATATGTGCAATATCTGGTGGGGTTGATTCTACTGTAATGACTGCTCTGCTTGCTCATGCTGTGGGTGAAAGGCTCACTGCAATATATATCGATAATGGATTGATGAGAAAAGGTGAAACTGATGGAATAAGAAAAGCATTTAATCAGGGATATAATTTTAATCTTGAAATAATAGATGCTTCAGAGGTTTTTCTTCGAAAACTTGCAGGCGTTACAGACCCTGAGAAAAAAAGAAAAATTATTGGGAATACTTTTATAGAAGTTTTTGAAAAAGAAGCAGAAAAAATTGGGGCAGAATTTCTTGCTCAGGGAACACTTTATCCAGATGTTATTGAATCAATCTCTTATAAAGGACCTTCTCATGTAATAAAATCCCATCATAATGTTGGTGGATTGCCCGAAAAAATGAATCTGAAAATTATTGAACCTTTCAGAACTCTTTTTAAAGATGAAGTCAGAGAAATTGGAAAAAAGTTAAATCTTCCTTCTGATGTAATAAATCGTCATCCATTTCCTGGACCTGGACTTGCAGTAAGAATTTTAGGAGATATTACTGAGGAAAAACTTAGAATACTTAACGAAGCTGATTACATTATGACAGAAGAAATAAAAAAAGCTGGTTGGTATGACAAAATATGGCAAGCTCTTGCTGTGCTTACGCCAGTTAAAACTGTTGGTGTGATGGGCGATCAGCGAACTTATGAGCATGTTTTAGCACTTAGAATGGTTGACAGTGTAGATGGCATGACGGCTGACTTTATAAAACTTCCTTATGAGGTTTTAGGGAAAATTTCTTCAAGAATTGTTTCTGAGGTTAAAGGCATAAATAGAGTTGTTTATGATATTACATCAAAACCCCCAGCAACAATCGAGTGGGAATGAAATC
>JBAZDD010000282.1:0-3278 GCA_041654635.1 Candidatus Muiribacteriota bacterium | reverse complement strand
TAAATAAAGATTCAAGAATATCCACATATTTAGAAACTGTAACAGGTGACAAGTTTAAATCTTCTGCAATTGATTTAAATGAAACCGGAGAACCTACTCTTCTTCGCAATAATTCAACAAGCAACTCCATTTTCTTCAACTCAGAAATATTACTGAAATCAAGAATATCTTCTCTTATAAGCCCGTTAACATAAAGATTCCGCCATCTTGAAGCTTCTGTATCTGTTTTTGAAAGAAAAGGTTCAGGAAAGCCTCCTCTATTAATTAATTTTTCCAAACCATGATTATAATTATTAATTTGAAGCTCTGTCAGACAGAAAGGCATTAATCTATGAAGGAAAAAACGACCAGCAAGAGAATCTCCACCTTTTTTAAAAGTGTGTAATCGTGCACTTCCTGTAACTAGAATTTTTAAAAAATCTTTTTTATTATCAAAAACACCTTTGATATAAGTTTTCCAGTTATCCATTTTATGAAGTTCATCAAAAATCAGAAGTTCGGTGGATTTATTCCAGCTTCTTTCTAAAATAATAGTCCTGTCATCAAAATCATCAAAATTCAGATAAAGAGTTTTATTGAATTTTTTGCTGATTTCCTTTGCAAGCCAGGTTTTTCCAACCTGCCTGGGACCTGTAATAAAAACCATTTTTTTATTCAAATCATCTATTATATTATCAAATTGAATTCTTTTCATAACGACTATTTTACATTGAAATAAAAAAAAGTCAAGACTATTTTACATTTGACTGAAAAATAGTCTTGATATTTTATAGCTTAACAAATTTTCTTTATTTACTTGCTGTTATTGCTTTTAATATTCTTTTGTTCTGCTCTTTCAGTTTGTCTGTTTCGCTTCCAATTCTTGTTACTCTTATTGTCGCTGATGCTACTAATGGATTTTTACTGTTATGAAATTTATAACCAACTTCTTCATCAAATTTGTCAATTTTTCCTGCTTCAATATATTCAGTCATAGTGTCATAAAATTCTGCAAATAATTTCTTGGTGTTTGAAAAAGGTTTTGTTGTAAAGAAATCCACTATAAACATATTTACCGGGTAGTTTTCATAGAGTGCAGCCATTGCTTTTACCATTATATATTTTTCACCTTCTGCAATTTCTCTGAGTTCTGGAAAGTTCTCATCCATTATTTTTACAATTTCAGCCAGTTTGTTTTTATAATTTTCTGGTATATCTGTTACTCGGATTATTTCTTTCGGTAAATTCTCATAGTTTTTATTTAATATATCTTCTACTGAATCATTTAAAATTTTATTTACTGCCATACCAATCATATAATCTATTGTAATCGTTTTACCGGTTGAACCAAGTCCTACAATTAAAGATACCGAAGCCACATTTTTTAATACTTCAGCTGATTTTTCAAATTCACCCTGAAGCGCAAGGTATTTTGCATATAAAGCCATTTCTTTTGCAAACCGTCTTGCATAACTGTATTTTGGGGCTTCAGTCAGTATGGATTCTTTTTTTTGTGCATAAGGTATTACTTCTTCAAGAGTTGGAACATACTGCAACTGAAGCTCTATATTTTTAATATTTTCTTTATCGTTGTAGAATTCTTCAATGTTATCAAAATTA
This sequence comes from Candidatus Muiribacteriota bacterium, assembly GCA_041654635.1. GTDB lineage: Bacteria > Muiribacteriota > Muiribacteriia > Muiribacteriales > Muiribacteriaceae > JBAZDD01. The sequence goes on along the minus strand of JBAZDD010000282.1, from coordinate 1,679 downwards.
CCATATCCATCATCAAGTTTTTTTACAAGACTTGAACTTCCATAAGTCTGTGCATATTTATAATTTATATTCATAAGCTCTACATTGATATTCTGAGCTTCTCTTTCAAATATTTTGTCAAGATTAATATGAAGCTGAGAATCACTGTCAAAACTCATTACATTAAGTGTATTTAACACTATATAAGCTATACCTGTAAAAACAATCATTACCACCACAAACACTTTCAAAAAAGTTTTCATATAACCTTTCATCATCAGACTGTTAATTAAATTCTTCATAATATCCTCCTGTACTCGCTTACGCGAAGTGTAATGTTGCTATCGCAACATGTAACGACTTGCAGTCGTGTAAAGACACCAAACGGTGTCAGTAAAGTTGACTATCGTCAACTGTTAGAGCTTTTTCGGATTACCCATTACTGATTACCCATTACTGATTACCGATTACGCTCTTATCTTACTCACTTATTCACTTATTCACTGTTTCACTTACTCACTGCTTTTAAAACCGCTGCCAATCCCATTGAAACTACTAACGCTGAATTTAATACCATGGTAAATACATTCACTGAAACTGCATTGTAAATAGACAGATTAACTGTCAAAAAACCTGTTAAGAAACTTGATAAAAACATTAAACCAAGTAAAATTCCAAGTGTGTAAAAAAACAAATCTTCACCTTTTTCTGTTTCTTCTTTCATGCGCGCTTTAAGTTGTATGTCTTTTTTTATAAATTCTGTATTGTGCAACACAGGTTTAACCTCTTTCATTCTGTTAAAAAAATCTCTTGTGTTCATAATATCACCTCTTTCAGAGCTTTTTTTGCCCGGTTTAATCTGCTCATTACTGTTCCTATACTTATTTTTTCATACTCAGCAATTTCTTCATAACTTAAATTTTCATAATATCTAAGGTGTAAAATATTTCTGTATTCTTTTTTTATTTTTTTCATACTCTCCATAAGGCTGAAATATTCATCATTACTTTCTTCTTCTCTGTATATAACATCTTCAAAAGTAACTCTGTTTAAAAATCCAGTTACTTTTTTTATAATTCTGAATCTGTCCATGGATAGGTTTCTTGCTATTCTGTAAATATATGCTTTCAAATTTTCAATTTTTTCAATTTTATCCAAAATTGTATATATTTTTACAAAAGTTTCCTGCGATATATCTTTTGCTTCATCTTTATCACAGGTGATTGATAAAACATAAAAATATATTTTATCAAAGTATTCATCGTATATTTCTTCAAAAAACTGCTGACTCATAAATTCCCCTTTTGTGTGTCAAAATTCAGCTTTCATAACTATAACGAAAAAAAATTAATTTTATTCCCAAATTTTTTTTTAATAATAAACAAAATTAAATAAAAAAGCGAATAGAACCTGAGAAACAGTGAATAAGTAAGTAAGTGAGATAAAGAAGAAACAGTGAGTTAGTAAACGCTTTTACCTTCCAGTCTTACTCACTGAGGGTCGCAGACCCGGTTACTTATTAACGGTTTTTAAATATTTATCCAGCATACTGTATAAAATATCTATTTTCACTGGTTTTGATATATAATCATTCATTCCAGCTTCAATACATTTTTCTTTTTCACCTTTTAAAACCCCAGCTGTTACAGCAATTATCGGAGTTTTCTCGCCTGATTTTTTTTCATGAGCTCTTATAAGTT
>JBAZDD010000281.1:0-3293 GCA_041654635.1 Candidatus Muiribacteriota bacterium | reverse complement strand
CTAACTTATCAACTGTCTTAACTGTTGACTATAGTCAACTTTACTGACACCTTCAGGTGTCTTTACATGGATGAAATCCATCACATGTTGCGATAGCAACATTACACTTCGCGGCAGCGAAGTCCACATCGGGGCGACAGCAAAAAACATAAAAACATTACGAAAAAAACATCATTTAGAATTACTGATTTTTACCCTGGTTTTTTGACATTTTATATTTTTTAAATTAGTATATTTTTTTAAAATTATATAATTATTAAATGGGTGGCGGCATTGTCTTTAAAAAAAAATTTTATTTATTTATTTATTTTTTCTGTTTTACTCTTTGTTTACTTACAGTCTGATAAAAAATTTAATAAAAAAATTTTCTACACTCCCATAAATAAAAATCATAATAAGGAAAGCCTTAATTTAAATCTTTATGAAGATTATATTATTATTGGTATTAATATTACTTTATCCGGGATAAAATCTGAAAATGACGAGGGAGTAATTATCGGAGCTACTCTGGCTGAAGAAAAAATCAACAGTGAGGGTGGGGTATTAGGTAAAAAAATAAAAGTTTTATTTTATGATAATAAAGGAACCCCTGTGGGAGCTAAGATAGCAGCTGAAAAAGCAATAAAAGAAGGCGCAGTTGCTGTGATAGGGGCAAACCGCAGCTCTCAGACTATTGCAATTGCTCCTGTTATGCAGAAAGCACGTATTCCATTAGTTACACCGATTTCCACAGTTGACAACATTACTCATATCGGGGATTTTATATTCAGAATGTGCTATACTGACAGTTATCAAGGTAAAAAACTTGCTGAATATGCAATAGAGAATCTTGATATTTCTAAAACAGTGATTTTAAAGCTTTTAGATGAAGAATACAGTCTTGTTCTGGCTGATAATTTTTATTCATTTTTTAACAGTAAAGGAAAAAATATCGCCGGAGAATTTGGTTATAAAACAAGTGATATGGATTATACTGAAATACTGAATATAGCAAAAAAAATTAATCCGACTCTGATTTTTATTCCTGTGTATTCAAAAGATGGTGGATTATTAATCAGACAAGCAAAAAAAATGGGTATAAACTCTTTATTTTTAGGCGGTGATGGTTTAGGTGCAAGAGTGTATGACTTTGCTGGCGATACCGCCGATGGACTTCTCGTATCAGATCACTGGCATGCTTCTATGAAATACAGACTCACAAACGAACTTATTGAAAAACATAAAGAAAAATATAATACTGAAATTATTAAAAGCACTGGCACACCTTTAAGTTTTGATTCTGTTCTGCTTATTGCCAATGCTATTAAAAGGGCTGGTTCAACCAATGGAGAAATTTTAAGAAAAGCTATTTCAGAAACTGAAAATTTTGAAGGAAGCTCAGGTGTATATTCTTTTGACATAAATGGTGATGCAGTTAACAAGCCACTTGCAATTATGGAATTGAAAAATGGAGATAAAGTATTAAAAGCTTTGTATTAATGTATGAAGAATTCGCTTAAAGAAAAAATTAACAATATTGTTCTATTCACAAGTTTTTCTCTTGCGATTTTATTTTTAATTTCATTTAACTTTATTTTAAATAATACTTTAGACAGCAGACTTAAAAAATTAAATTTTTACATACAGACAATTTTTAACACTCAGCAGGAATTTATTGCAAATGAGTTATTTTCAAAACAGTATTTATCGCTTAAAGAAACACTGGATAATTTAACCGAAACCGATGATATAATATCTGCTCAGATTTTTTCAGTTGATGGTGATTTATTATTGTATTCCGGCGAAAAACTTTCTGAAAGACTTACTATTGAAGAAATCGAAATCTTGCAGAATAATTCGGTGTTCAAACACAAAAAAATAGATAATTTTCATACAATGATATTCTGCTCTCCAATTTTAATTATTGGTGAAAACTTTGGATATATACAACTTTATTTAAACGTTGATAGTGTTTTTAAAAATCTTTTTTATTTAAGATTAATTATTATAATTTTTATAATATCAATAATTTCATTTTTAATTATATTTCTTAATACAAGTCTTAATAATACGGTAATCAAACCAATTCTGACAATAAAGAAAGCTATGGATATGCTCGGCAAAGGAGTTCCCGGCGAAAACCTTCCAGAAGTTCATATTGCTGAAATTGATGACATTATAAATACTTTCAACTTGATGAGTCATTCTATTATATTAAATAATAATATTTTAGAACAGAAAGTCAGAGAAAGAACTTCTGAATTACTTAACGCTACTGATTCCCTCATTAAGAGCGAAGAAAAATATCGACTACTCACAGAATCATCTTCAGATGTAATATGGGTGCTTAATCTTTCAAAAAATAAATTTTCTTATATAAGTCCATCGATTTATGAATTAAGAGGATTAACAACTGACGAAGCTATGCAGGAAAAAATGGAAGACTGCCTTACACCTGAATCCTTAATAAAAATACAGCATGAAATTGCTGAACATCTTGATGAATATATAAATAATCCTGACAATAAAAGGTTTTATATTAATGAAATTCAGCAGCCAAAAAAAAATGGTGAGATTATCTGGGTAGAAATTTCTACAAAATTCAGGTTTAATAAAGAAAAAGAAATTGAAGTTATTGGGGTGAGCAGAAACATTGAAGCAAGAAAAAAACTTGAACAGGATTTAATTTTAGCTAAAGATACAGCTGAACTTGCAAACAAAGCAAAATCAGAGTTTCTTGCAAATATGAGTCATGAAATAAGAACCCCGCTTAACGCAATTATTGGATATGCTCATCTCATGAGCCAGACAGAATTAAATTCAAGTCAGCAAAAATATATTGATATTATTAACAAATCCGGCAATTCACTCCTTCTAATAATAAATGATATTCTTGATTTTTCTAAAATTGAAGCTGGTAAAATGGATTTCAGCTTTACAAAAACTGATATTAAAGAATTGCTTAAAGAAACAATTGATGTATTTTCAAATCAGGCAAAAGAAAAAAATATATCTTTAAATAAAAATTTAGCTGACAATATTCCTGAAATTATAAAAACTGACCCTTTAAGATTAAAGCAAATACTGACAAATCTTATCTCCAACGCTGTAAAATTTACCCACGAAGGTGAAGTCAGCTTGAATGTTTATTTTGAAAAAATTAATGACAATAAAGGAATTTTCAAATTCAGCATAAAAGATACTGGAATTGGAATAAAAAAAGATGAAAGAGAGAGAATGTTTCAGGCATTCACTCAGGCAGACGGTTCTACAACAAGAAAATATGGTGGTACTGGATTAGGTTTAACTATTTC
>JBAZDD010000280.1:0-3305 GCA_041654635.1 Candidatus Muiribacteriota bacterium | reverse complement strand
TATTTGATCATTTAAGAACACAACAGACAGAAAATTCAGATAAAGTGTTTAAAAATATTATAGCTGAAAACAGAAGCCAGAGACAGAATTTTTTTGAAGGATTAAGGCTTTATTTATACAGAACAGTAAGTGATAAAAATGAAGGATATCTTTATGAAAAAAATTTAAAAAAATCAGTTGAATATTTCAAAAAAAGCATTAAAAACAAAGATAAATATGAAGTGTTATCCAAATTTATGCTTGGGCTTGCTTATTCAAGATTTGAACCAGAGAAACAGAAAGAAATTTATCAAAAAATGTTAACAGAACACCCTGATTTTAAGGATGAAATAAAAATAGCTTTAATATCACTTGAATTCAACAGAGGAAATTATGAAGAAACAATTAATCAAAGTATAAACTTGAAAAAAGAGATAAATGAAAAATATGTTCCAGAATTAGAAGAATTAATCGAAAAATCAAAAATTCTCATAAAGTCGGATTTTTTTAACGGGGGTGAAAAATGAACACAAGAAAAATATTATTAATAATATTTCTTCTCTTTACAGTCATAATTAATTCAAACCAAATAGAATATATTGAAAACATTACAAATTATGCTGAATATGTCACAGAATTATTAGAATATATTAAAACTGATGGAATAGAATATGAAAAATTTAATAAAATTATAGAAAAAATTGACTTAGAAAAAGAGATAATAATAGAAAAAACTATTAAATATCCAGTTAATGTAGAAAAATTAAGAAATTATATTGAAGAAAACCCGGAACATGGTGAATATTTTGCAGAAATAATTGAAATAATCAAAGAATACACAGGTCAACATACAAACAACATAAATATAAAAAAATTAAACACTGAGCTTGTAAATTTATCAAGTATAAATTCAAATAACAATATTAAAAATAATAGAGATGAAACTGGACAGGATTCACTGGATCCTGAACATTCGGATATGGGAACACCAAAAATATCCCCGGAAAAAGATTCTAAAAATCCATTATTTAAACCTGATAAATTCTTACCTGATGATCCAACAATCCCTTATTATTTATGGCTTCCAAAAGACCCAAATAAATCAAACAATAATGAGCCAGAAATCCCAGAAAACCTTCACTGTACAGTAAAAAATACTACTCCAGAAGCATCAAATGATATTTCGCAGTCAACTCCAACAAAAAAAGTATTAAGATATCAGGAAAATAAAAAAAGAGACTGGGGCTGGGGCGAATATGACAACCTGCCTTTAGGTCATGGACATTACCTAGCTGATTTTCAGATAATATTTGAAGAAATTGAAGAACACAATGGAAAACTTGCCAGAAGATACGTTGACAGATTGCATAATATACACACATTTTATTATGAAGTAGATAATAAATGGCATCCAGCCAGATTGCATTTTAATAAAATGGAAGAAACAGATGAATACATAATAATTACAGAAAAAAATGGAAAAAAATTATATTTTACACAAGGCAGAATACAGTTTGAAACAGATAATAATGGAAACAAAACAACTTATCATTATGACCAGGATGGAAGACTGTTAGAAAAAAAACTGCCTAATGGACTGAGCACAAAATATGTATGGGGAACTAACAGCGGAAACAGAGTAGTTGAAATGATTGGTTTTGATGGGAAAACACAATTTAAATTTGAATATAATTCAACAATGAACATTATGACAGATATAGTTTTGAACGACGGAAGCAGAATAGTAAAAGGGCATGATGAATACGGAAGAACAATTAATGTTAATACAAGACAGCAAAACTATAAAACCTATAAATATGACAGCAAAGGCAGAATAGTAGAATTCGGAGATGGAAAAAATGATTATATCAGAAGAACTTACACAGAATCAGGACCTTATACAATAATAATAGATAAAAGTGATTTAGGAAGAGAAAGAAAATACGTCTATTTTAAAAGTAACAGAATAAAACAAATTATTGACTACACCGGAGCTGAATATAATTATACATACAATGCAAACGGCTTACCGACAAGTGTTTCAGATAAATACGGTATGGAATTCAAATTAAATTATGATAACATGGGGAATTTAATCAGCTATAAAAATCCTTATGGCGGTATAACCTACATAAAATATAACAAATTTCATAAACCGGTTCAGGTAACAGACCCAGAAGGGAACATAACAAAATATGAATATGATGACAGAGGAAACCTGATAAAAACAATAAATCCAGACGGAAAACAATCAACATTTACTATAGATGAATATGGCAGAATAGTATCAATGACAGATTTTGAAAATAATGAATATGAAATTACTTATGATGAACACTGGAATATATCATCAGTAACAGACCCGGACGGGAATAAAATTGAATATACAACAGATATGCTTGGAAGAATAACAGCAATAAAAGACAGAAACGGTAAAGAAGAAAAATTTGAATATACATTTGAGCATAATTTATCAAAATACATAAAAAAAGATGGAAACAGCATTGATATAAATTATACAAATTTTGGAAAAATCAAAGAAATTTCAGATGAAGAACAAAATAAAACAGAATACCATTATGATTACAAAGGGGATTTAATAAAAGTAAAAGATGAAATAGGAGAAACAGAAATCAAATTAGATTTGTTAAATCAGCCAGTAGAAATAACAGATGCGCAAGGGGCGGTAACAAAAATAAAATATGGAACAAAAAATCTTTCACTGCCAGTAGAAGTAACAGATGCGGAAGGAAGAAAAATTAAATACAGTTATAGATTAGATGGGAAAATACGCTCAATAATGGATGAAGAAAAACGAGGAATATTTTATAATTATAATCAAGCAGGAAACATATCTGAAGTATATATAAGCGGTAAACTTGCATATAAAATGGAATACGATAAAATAGGAAGAACAAAGTCAATAACAAATGGGAAAAATGAAAAAACCGAAATAAATTACACAAAAACAGGACAGATAAAATCAATCACCGACCCAGAAGGAAACACAATAAGATATGAATATGATGGGAATGGAAACAGAATAAAAATAATCGAACCAGAAGGAAATATAACAGAAGTAAAATATACTAACACAGGATTAATAGAAGCAGTAAGAAAAGCAGCAGGAGAAAATAAAAACATAGAAGAAACCATAACAAAATATGAGTATAACAAAGAAGGACAACTGACAACAATTAAACTGCCAGATGGATTGAGAAAATTTGTAAAATATAACGAAGTAGATAATCTTGTAAATTATATACCAGAAACAGGGGAAGAAATAAAATACGATTATGATAAAAAAGGAAATCTGACAAAAAGAA
>JBAZDD010000279.1:0-3307 GCA_041654635.1 Candidatus Muiribacteriota bacterium | reverse complement strand
TGGAGATTTGAGCTGATCCTGATACTCATTTTTCCACATATCAAAAACTTCTCGGATTCGAGGATTGGAATTGGCAATAGAACCTGCCAGAAGGTTTGCGTAATATCTGTTGAAAATCTGTTCAGCACATTCATAAGGATATTCCATAAGATAAGGAAGTGCCTGAATTGCATACCAGGAAGGATTAGATGTCATTTCCACTGAAAAATGTACTGGGGTTGCTGTATCAGAGCCTAATATTTTACTAATATTTTTAAAATCAAACTTCTGTTGACCAGGTCCTGTTACCCACAATGGAAGTGACTCTTTTACAAGCATTCTTGAAGATAAAACCGGAATTACTCCTGCTTCACCATCGCTGTAATTATCTGCTTTTGCCCAAACCTCATATTTAACGGTCTTCAAGTCATACGGTACTTCAAGTTTCCATGAGACTGTCTGAGATAATCCAGCCTCTAAAGAAATTTTCTGATTTATATTTTTAATTTTCAACTCATTATTAACTTTCTTTTCAGTAAATAATTCAATAAACTGAATTCCAGTTTCGATATTGAGCTTTTTCTCTGAAAGATTACTGATTTTAGCTGTAAACTCTATTATATCTTTTTCTCTTAAAAATCTTGGTGGATTTGGTTCAACCATAAGTTCTTTCTGAGTAACAGTATATGCTTCAAGTAGTCCGCTTTCTGCGAGCTTACCATGAGCAAGACCCATAAATTTCCATTTTGTAAGTGCTTCAGGCATGGTAAATTCAAAACTTACGCTTCCATCTTTATTCATAAGAAGATGAGGATAAAAAAACGCTGTTTCATTAAGATTTGTTCGGATATTTATATCTTTGGGAGATTCAGTATTGTCTTCAACAGCCATTTCTTCTTCTTTTTCAGAGACAACATCAGACATTGCTTCCATTGCAGGCATTGCACTTTCTACCATATTGCTATCCATTGCCTGTTTTGAAAAACTTTTTACTGAGCTTCTTCTAACCGTACTGTCCATAAGCATTCCGCCCATTCCTGAAGGAGCTGAATAAAAATCATAATATCCAAGCTGATATAAAATATGGTCTGGAAAACTCCAGTAAGTTAGAAGACTTCCACCATGACTTCCATAATAATCTCCAGAATACCCGCTGAAACTGCTTTTTTCATTTGAATATCTTGAATTAAGTCCTAAATAGTGACTTCTAAAAACCTCAATCTTATTCCAGTTATGGGCATAAAACGCATCAAGAGAACTGTCATAAAGAACAGCGGCAAGTTCAGCACCATCAATCTGCCCTGTCTGTGGTTTTATATTAACTACCCATTTTTCTTTTTCACCTGGATATAATTTGTCACGGAAACTTGAAAAAGTAACATTCAGCTTTTTATTAGTATGAGGAACTGAAATATGATATTTATTTATGTAAGGTCTGTTTTCTCTGACATAAGTAACATGTACTCCAAAACCACCTCTCATTTCTGAAGTCACAGGCATCAAAATTCTTTTCTGAGTATCTGCTGATTCAGTCCAGAAACTTCTTAATGTCTTACCACGATGAATAATCTCAATATAAGCCATTCCTGACTGATACCCTGTTCCCCACACCATATCAAAATTCTGCCCGACTTCAACCGATGTTTTTTCAAAATCAACATAATAAGGTATTTTTAATTCAAATTTTTTGGAATCTCTTCCGTTTAAAACCATAATTGGATGGAAATTTTCAATTACTTTTCCATTATTATCTTTTGCCCGAGTAACAACTCTGTAAAAACCAGATTTAAGCCTGGAGTCAATATTAAATTTTTTATCTTTTGAAATATTGAACTTTCCAGATAATACTTTTTTATCTTGAGGCCAGGTTTTCCAGTCAGGACCAAAATCATCACCTGAAAATAAATTCCCTGCGGATTTTCTGAACCATCTGTAGGTTAATTCTTCCCTTACTGGATTAACAGGCTCTCTGAGTTTCCATATTTCATATTCACCAATGGCTTCAATCTGCATTCCATTTAAAGTCACTGCACTTAAATTCAGTTTAAATTCTTTATCAGCATATATTTTTTCACTACTTTCAAATTCAATGTTAAAAGCTTTATATCCTATTTTTACCGAGGTTGATGAGCTTCTTGTTTCACCAGTCATATCAGTCACTTCCGCGTAAACTGTGTAATTGAATGATGGATCGCTGTCAATAGATATCTTTCTGTCAGGAGCTGCTTTAAACTTTATTGTGAAATTTCCTGAATCATCAGTGTAAACTGTTCCAAAATCTATTTCTCTTGATTCCCCTGTTGGTGTTGGAGGATAAAACCACCAGTACCAGAATGGATAAATCGCTTCCCTTTTTACTCTGAATTTTACAATTGCACCATTAACAGGTGCTCCACTGTAACTTAGTGCTTTTCCTTTAATTTCAACAATTTCATCGAGAACATAGTCTTTTTCAGGATTATTAACAGTTACATAAAATTTCGGTCTCTTATACTCTTCAACTCTGAAAGTTGTCTGACCTGAAATGCTGGAAACAATACTCATCTGACCAGTTAAACGGTCTGAAGGCGCTGTAAAGTTGCCGGAAAAACTTCCAAAATCGTTTGAAACAACATCTAAAGAATCTATTATTTGACGGTTTGTATCATAAAAAGTTAGTTTTACTTTTGCATTTTTAACAACTTCATAATTATCAACTGCTCTATCTACTTTAATTGCTATTCCTTTAAAGCGAACTGTCTGACCAGGTCTATACAAAGCTCTGTCTGTCATAAGCATAACAGTGTTATATGAACGTTCATCTCTTGAAGGAGAAGAAGGATATGAATATGATATATCAAGGAGCTCCTGTCCTGAAGCTTTGGCATGGATTATAAAATTATAGTAATCTCTTCTTAAAATTGTGTCAGACTTAGTTTTAAAAAAACCATCTTTATCAGTTTTTCCACCTGCAAATTTTGTAAACCCTGTATTTTTTCTTGCATAAACAGTCACTTCAGCATTTGCAACTGGTTTACCTGTGTTATTATCAACAACAAAACATGCTATCATATCAGGATCATTTCTTGTTATAATTCCAAGATTTGATACCCAGAGCCAGTCATGAGATATTTTATTCTGAGGAAAATTTTTATCAGAACTTGTAAAAATCCTGTAAAATCCATTTTCAATTTCAGGGAATGTTATAATTTCTTGTTTTTCTTTATAATCAGGTGTGGAAGGTAGTGTAATTTCCCACTCTCTGTAAGGTTTCTGGGATATTATTGAAGGGATTTTCTGTGTATCAAAATAATACGGATATACATTTCTATCCTGTAACAATTCATCC
>JBAZDD010000278.1:0-3331 GCA_041654635.1 Candidatus Muiribacteriota bacterium | reverse complement strand
AAAACTTGTATATATAAATAAAGAAGATGATATTTCTGAAATTAAAAAATATGCAATTGAAAGAGAAAATCAAATTTCACCAGTTGCATTATATGAAAGAAAATCATATTTTGAAAAATAAAAGGAAAATTTATGATACTTGCTTTTGAAACTTCCTGCGACGACACATCAATTGCTCTCGGATGTCAGAAAACAGGGAAAATTATTGATGTTTTAAAAATTTCACAACTTGACCATGAAAAATGGGGTGGGGTTGTACCTGAACTTGCTTCAAGAAAACATTTTCAAAATATTTTACCTTTAATGAAAGAAATAATGGAAAGAAACCAGATAAAATACAGTGACATAACCTATATTGCAGCTACGTATGCACCAGGACTTCTTGGAGCTCTTCTTGTTGGAGTAACTGCAGCAAAAACTACAGCATATACACTTGGATTACCACTTGTTGCTGTTCATCATATGGAAGGGCATATAATGTCGGCTTTTATGAACAGTGATTCAATTGATTATCCTCTGCTTGCTGTTGTTGTTTCAGGTGGGCATACTTTTTTATGTGTTGCTGAAAGTTTTGGACATTATAAAATAATAGGTGATACTATTGACGATTCTGCCGGAGAAGCCTTTGATAAGGTGGCAAGAATGCTTTCGCTTCCTTATCCTGGTGGACCTCATATAGATAAACTTGCACAAAATGGAAAAAATCCAGTGAAATTTCCGAGGCCTCTTATAAACAGTGGGGATTTAAATTTTTCATTCAGTGGATTAAAAACTGCTGTAAAAGTGTATATTGAAAGAAATCCAGATACCCCTCGTGAAGATATTGCTGCTGGATTTCAGAATGCGGTTGTTGATATTTTAATTAAAAAAACTCTCAGTGCTCTTGAGCAGAATAATATTAAAAATGTAGTAATTACAGGTGGTGTAGCAGCAAATAGTCAGATAAGAGAAGAGTTTTTAAAGTTGAAATCAACATACAATATTATCGTACCTGAAAAAAAAGATTGTACTGACAATGCAGGAATGATTTTAAAAGCTGCATTTTTCAGAATAAAAAACAATTTTAACGTACTTTCTGGAAAAGAAATGCATAGATTAAATCCAGTAGCGTATATGAAGCTGGATAAAGAAACAGTGAGTCGGGGTCTGCGCAGTAAAATTTTGTTAAAAACAAAATTGGACGGCCTGACCCCTAGTGAGTTAAATAAGAAGCAGTGAGTAAGTGAATAAGATAAGAGCGTAATCAGTTATGGGTAATGAGTGATCCGAAAAAAGCGAAAACATTGCCTTTAAGCTTTTGTAGGGGCAGAACATGTTCTGCCCGTTTACGGATTACAGATTACCGATAACTCATCACTTTTTTACTTACTGAGGTTGAAAACCCGGTGACTTATTCACTGTTTCCAATTATCTTTGAAAGGATTTTGTTTTTATATGATTAACAAACTGCCAGTGGAAATAACATCGAAAATTGCAGCAGGAGAAGTTATACATAAACCATTTTCAGTGGTGAAAGAACTAATTGAAAATTCCATTGATGCTGAAAGCACAGAAATTGAAATTGAAATAAAAGATGGTGGAAGAAAAACAATACTGATAACAGATAATGGTGTTGGAATGTCAAAAGAAGATTTACTTATATGTTATGAAAAACATTCAACCTCAAAAATAAAAAATATCGAAGACCTTGAAAAAATTTATACTCTTGGATTCAGAGGAGAAGCATTATATTCCATAGCAGCAGTTTCTAAACTTGAAATAACTTCCAGAGCAAGAGAAATGCAGTATGGAAACAAAGTGAGAATTGAAGATTTTACCGCAAGAAAAATCCAGCCTGTTTCAATGAATCCAGGCACAAAAATAGAAGTGAAAAATCTTTTTTACAATCTTCCAGTAAGATTAAAATTTTTAAAAAATTCTGCCTCAGAAGCAAGAAGTATATCTGAAATTATAATCAGATACATGATTGCATTTCCAGAAATTAAATTCAGATTTATAAGTAATAACAGAGAGGTTTTCTGCACTACCGGAAAAAATGATCTTCTTGAAGTTATTTCTGAAATATATGGGAATTTATATGTTAAAAATCTGATTTATGTAAATATGAAATCAGGTGATTTTGGTATTGAAGGTTACATATCAAACTTGAATATATCAAAAACAAACTCAAAATTTCAATTTCTTTTTCTGAACAAAAGATTTATCAGAAATAATGCTATATCTTATGCAGTTGGAGATGCTTACAGAGATTATTACAGAGAAAAGAAATATCCTGTGTTTTTTCTTAATGTAAAAGTTCCCCCTGAAAAATTTGATGTAAATATTCATCCTGCAAAAGAAGAAGTGAGATTTCTTGATGAAAGAGAGATTTTTTCTTTTGTGAGAAGTTCAATTATAAGAACATTGAAAGAAAACATTGCTGAAACAAATCATACCTCGATAACTGAAACTGATAAAAATGACCAGAATAATTCAGATGAAACCAAATATCAGCCCAATAGTTTCAATTCAGCATTCAATAAAAATTCCGGAACTGGCGAAAAATCTTTTTCTTTTACTTCGCAGAAAAATAATACAGAAAAAGTCCAGAATGAGCTTGATATGCTTATTACTGAAAAACCTTTTCAAAAAAATTATAAAATAAATGAAAATTCTGAAATTGAAACTAAAAAATTCAGTGATTTTAAAATACTTGGTCAGGTAAAAAATACATATATAGTTGCAGAAACAGTTGAAGGGGTTGTAATAATTGATCAGCATGTAGCACATGAAAGAGTATTGTATGAAAAATACATGAAAAAATTAAATTCTTCAAAAATTGAAAGACAGAGAATATTATTTCCGTTAAATATTGAAATGAAACCTTATGAGGCTTCAATTTTAGAAGAAAGGCTGGATTTATTTGAAGCACTTGGGTTTATGATTGAAAAATTTGGTGAAACAATGTTTGTGGTAAAAGAGGTTCCCGCATTCATGAATAAATTGGAAGAAAATACTGTTAGAGAAATAATCGATGAAATATTTACATCTTCGTATATAAACAGGCAGGAAGATTTAAGAGAAGAAATTATAATTACATCTTCATGCAAGAATGCAATAAAAGCAGGAGCAAAGTTGAGTTTTGAAGAAATGGAACTTCTTTTAAATGAGCTTTATACCACTGAAAATCCTTATGTTTGTCCTCATGGAAGACCTGTTATAATGAAAATTTCTTTTGATGATATTTATTCAAAATTTCAGAGAAATTTTAAAAGTTAAATCTGATTTTATAATCAAAAATTTGCTTATTATATGTTGAAAATGGTATAATATACGTATAGGGGGGTGTACT
>JBAZDD010000277.1:0-3364 GCA_041654635.1 Candidatus Muiribacteriota bacterium | reverse complement strand
CTTTCATTGGTTTAGCTTCTAAGTCGATTGTATAGAAATTTCTGAATCCTCTTTCTGTTCCAGCGTTATCATAATCAAAATCGTTATAATCTAGTACGAATTCACCAGAAACTTTAAGAGCGCCCATTGATGAACCACATGAACCGCCATGTCCTTCTTTCATCATTGCAACGTCATCTTTAAGAACCGCAACTTCATCTTCTAATGCTGTAACTTTAACGCCAAGAAGTGATAGTTCGTCAGCAAGTTCTACTGTTAGTCTTTCAACTGTTCTTCTGTCTTCAAGTGAGAAATTAGCTGGAAGTCCACCTGGTGTGTCCATTTTAGCCATTAATCTTGCAAGAATCATTGCAAGTTCATATCTTGTTACTGTTCTCTGACCTTTGAATGTGCCATCTGGGAAACCTGTGATTATTCCTCTTGCGGATAATTTAGCTACTGCATCGTATGCCCAGTGAGAGAAAGGTACGTCTGAGAAAGGATTAGCTACTGCCATAAAGCTTAGTACAAAAATCATTACTAGTGTTAAACTTAGTGTTTTTTTCATTATTTTTCCTCCTTAAGGATGTGTTTCATTTTGTTTGTTTTGCTTTCAAACCATCCTGCCGCGGAGGTTGTTCGTGCCAAGTGTCCTTGGTTTCCTTGACTTGAAATTTCCTCTTTTTAGCATTCTGGTTTTCAGCATGGTTTTACGTTTATTAAGGATTGTCTGTCTTTCGTGCTCCCTAAGTTGTTTTCACCTCCTTTCTTTACACGAAAAACTTCCTTTTATCACGTATAAACCATTGTATATGGTCATTTTTTATTTGTCAACGTTTATGTTTGGTCACCGGTATGGATGAAATTTCTCGAAAGAAATTTCATCCATACCGGTGTGCAAAAAACACGGGGTCAGGCCGTATATCTAAGTATAAGTTCAGGCACGGCCAGACCCCCCACCCTTGCTGAAAATTTATTTTTCAGCATTTACAGATTTTTTTGTATTTTACAAAAAAATCTCTGTGCTATTGCAATTGCTGCGTAGTCATCTATATCAACCTGTGGTGTTAAAAGCGTTAAAGGGATAAACTTTTTCCATCCTTTTGGCGGGTTTTCTTTAAAATATAATTTTCTTGCTTCTTCGGTGGTATATTTTTCATCAGTTAAATCGATTTTATCAAAGTAAAACTTTAACGTCTGGAAAAAATATTTATGCTCTGTTCCATTTCCTATGATTATATAAGCATTTCCAAATTTATTTTTAATGTGTTTAGAAAAATTTTCAAACTCTGAAACAGTTTTTATTCCTTTTGAAATTATATTTTGATTATTATCGAAAATTGCATAACCGAACTTTTTGTTACCAGGATCGATGGAAATAAACATGGATTTTCTTCCTTGCAGTCAGAAAATGTAATGGTGTGCAAGCACACCATGTAACGAACTTACAGTTCGTGTAAAGACACCTAACGGTGTCAGTAAAGTTGACTTCGTCAACAGTAAAAGCAAGTAACGTTATTAAAACTTTTGTTTTGACTCGACCGTAGGTCGTTTAAAATACTGGGGTCAAGTCTCAACATTACGACATTTTATCAAATGTGCGAATGATCGAGAGCTTGACCCCTTGGTTTTAAAACATTGCACCAAACTGGAACGCATAATTTGTTGTTTTAAAATCTTTACCAAATCTATTCTGAATATCACTGTAAACTGCCATATTCAATGAGAAAAGTTTTCCTAATTTTACATTAACACCTGTTGATATGTTTTTATCTGTATAACCAACTCTCCAAGTAAGAAGATTTGTTGTTGTACCTTCAATACCAATTTTCAGTTTCTGAGAGAAACTTTTATCTGAGTTTGAAAAATCCTGTATATCAACAGCAACATCTGCATCTTTTAAAAATGGGTTTTCAATAGCTTTAAATGGATTAAACGCTAAACCAATATTAACCTGTGCATCTGGTTTTCCATAATCACCAAAATCTGAAGATATAAAATCTATAACAGAAACACCTATTCTTGTATTCAAATCGTCTTTTGTATGTAAAATTGCGCCGATATCAAATCCTATTCTTGTTTCAGATACTGCATCATATTTAGTATCAACATTTTCATTTGCAACAAAATCTGCTGCTTTAGCAGAAACACCTTCGAAATTATTTATAGTTTTATCAATAACTGATGTTCTCTGTATCATTTTAGCTGTTACACCATAATCAAGAGATGCTGGTCTGTCAGCTCCTCTCATTTTTTTATCAAGTTCTATTGAGAAACCTTTAGTAGCCATAACACCTACATCGACATAATTTTTAAGATCTAAACCAGGAAATACATCAGTTGATTTAAAATATTTATTATCTTTTGGATCTCTTGAAATATCCGCACCAACTCCACTAGTATATAGACCATCGGAATTAACAACAGCTGCACCTAAATCTATAGCATTTATTTCAGCATCAGTTAAACCCATTTCACTAGCTGTCGATTTGTTAAAACCAATTTCTACTCCTGCTTTTACAAAAAAAGCAAATCCTATTCCACTTTTGTCATTTGTCCAGTTAGATAAGTTCTGAAAATATCCAGAACCATTTTTATCATATAATCCATTAAAAGTTTGACGTACTTGTTCAAGTGTTTCCCAAGCATCTTTATTTTTTTGTGAAGTAGGATCAGTTGCATCTAACTTATCAATATCAAAATTCAAATCTTTGTCCACTAAATCATTTAATTCATCAAACATATCATACCAGTCGCGTGAAAGAGAGATCGAAAAGTTAAAAATTGATAATTTACCAAAATCTACGTTCTGAATTGCAGCTGGATTGTAGAAGAATATTCCTATTCTGTCAACTCCATTTGCGGTATAAGCTCGTCCCATTCCTAAACTTCTCATGTTGTCGAGCCTTGTTGGTGCTATGTCGCCAGCAAATGCAGAAAAACTGACTGCAAGCATCAATGCTACTAGTATCATTGTTTTTTTCATAAAACATCCTCCAAATAATTTTTGTTTCTTATTTAGAGGTATATTATAATATTTATGAATAATTTTCAAGAGGTTTTAAAAAAGTAGCAGTGAATAAGTTAGGTAAAGAAGTAACAGTGAGTGAGACCGGAAGGTAAAAGCGTTTTCTTACTCACTTAGGGGTCAAGTCTCAACATTACGACATTTTATCAAATGTGCGAATGATCGAGAGCTTGACCCCGTTTCACTTGCTCACTGTTTCTTCTTTACTCACTGCTGCATAAGGTCTTTTATTCTTGTTTCTAAGGTCATTTTATACATTTTTACTTCTGTGTCAGTGAATTTTCTTTCTGTTTTTTTGTTTGTTTTGTTTGTTTTTTCCATTTTGTTTCTCCTCTCTGTAGACTTCACTTTTGTGAA
>JBAZDD010000276.1:0-3371 GCA_041654635.1 Candidatus Muiribacteriota bacterium | reverse complement strand
TCCTCAGACTGCTTTTAATAATGTTCAGTCCACATTGCAGGATGAAGATAAACTTCTTAAAAGCATGAGATTTAATTTTTCAGCAGAATTATTTGATGTTCAGAATAAAAAAGTATGGAATAAATCTTATAATCTTACTGGGGATGATTTTTTTGTAAATCTTTCAGCTGTTTTTTATGATATGAAAAATTTTTTCAAAGCAGATGGCAGTCTTTTGTCCGATTTCAATACAGTAAATGGACATACAAAAAATTTCCGCTCCGCAATGTTTATATATAGAGCGGTAGAAATTGGGTTTAATCCTCAAACAAAAATGAAAGGGATAGATGTTTCAGTAGCTGATCCTAAAACTAAATTCAATTTGATAAAAAGTGAGCTTGATAAAGCATTATATTTTTCCAAAGGTTCAGCTTTTCCTCATATAATTCTTGCTTATACAAATCTTATGGATAATAATAATTTTGAAGCAATCAGAAACATGAAACTCGGAACTGGAATTGAACCTGAAAGACTTTCTCTTAAAATGATGCTTGCATTGCTTGAGGAAGAATTTGGAAGCAAAGAAAATGCATGGATTCTTTACAATGAAATATTATCTGATAATAAGAATCCGGCTTTTAACAGAATAAGAACTGAAGCAGCTTTGAGACTTGGGTTGAATTTGTTTAATCAGAAAAAATACAATGAAACAATAGCTAAAAGTGATATTACTCTTAATAAAATCTATAATCCCAGACTGCATTTTCTGAAAATTCTAAGTTTAATTGAATTGAAAAAATTTAATCAGGCAGAAAATGAAGTGAAATTTTTAAATTCTGTTTTAAAAGATGATATTTATGTTCAGGTTATATATTCAGATATTCTTGTATCTTTGAAACATTCTCAGCAGGCACTTGATATTCTGCGAAAAGTTACTGAAAATTTTGGATTAATTGGGAATTCAGTTTTACATAATTTAAATATTATTGAAATTAAAAAAGAAGATGTATTTTACAGATTGGGTGAAGTTTACATAATGCTTGATAATAAAAATCAAGCTGAGAATTTTTTTAAACAGGCAATTGCAGTTTCACCGTATTCAGAAACAGCGACTAAGGCTCGTAACAGAATTAACAGTATTTTACAGTAATTTATTTAAAGTAAAGTTAGAATTTTGGAGGATAAATGATTATTGAAAGAAAATTAAATACAATGATTTTTGCAGTTTTATTAATTATAGCTATATTGTCACAGAATGTTTATGCTCAACAAAAAAATATTTATACACTTGATGAACTTATAAAAACAGGATTAATAAATAATTATGACATAAGAAAAGCCGAAGCTGAACTTGCCAAAGCCGACGGTGTAATGGAACAGGCACGCTCAGGTTATATTCCTGATATTTCTGTAAAGAGAATTGATACAAAATTTGATAATTTTGGTGCAACTGGCTCAGAAAAAGGTTATTCAAACTCTGTTGAAATGGTTACACCTATATATATGGGTGGGAAAATCGGACTTGGATTGAAAACTGCTCGTGCTATGCATAAAATGGCGAGAACTAATTTAATTAACACAAAAGAAAAAGCAGTTTTTCAGATTGCTTCAGCTTATTTTAATGTTCTAAAAGCTGAAGATGCTATTTCGGTTATAAAAGAATCTGTTGAACAGGTTGAAAGTCATAAAAAAATTGCTCAGGCTGCGGTTAATGCAGGTAAAGGTTTAGAAAATGATGTTTTAAGAACTGAAGTTTCACTCGGCTCTTTAAAACAGATGCTTATTTCAGCTCAATCAGGATATTTAAAGTCAAAACTTGCTCTTGAAAATGCCTTAGGCACAAAATTAAACAATGATTTTAAACTCAGCAGAATTACTCCACCTGAAAACAAATTCATTTTACCTGAAAATCCTGTTGAAAATGCTGTTGATAAAAGAAACGACTTACGCGCACTCAGAGAGTATATAAGAATTTCAGAACTTGCTGTTGGAATTGCAAAAGGTGATAATCTTCCTCAAATTGCTGTGGCAGGTTCAAGAACTGAAGGGGATAAAATTACTCCTGTAAAAGACAACTGGAGTGTTTCAGTTGTAACCGAATGGAAGCTTTTTGATGGTGGACTTGTCAGTGGTCAGGTTAATGAAAAAAGAGCTGAACTTGAAGCTGTAAAAATTCAGTATGAACAGCTAATTTCAGCTATAAGAATAGAGCTTTTAAGCGGTAAATATGATATGGAAGCTGCTTTTGAAAAAATAAAAGTGTCAGAAATTGCTGTAAAACAGGCACAGGAAAGTTTGAGAATAACAAAAGCTCAGTATGAAAATGGAATGATTACCTCGGTAACAGTGTTAGATGATGAAGTTTTATTATCTAAGATGAAAAATGATTATTATGAAGCAGTTTATGATTATCATACAGCGGTTTTCAGAATTAAACTGGCGCTTGGACAAATTCTGGAGGATTAATGAAAAAAGAGATAAGTGTTAAGCAGCTGATTTTAAATGCTGCTGAAGAAGTTACAATGGAGCATGGTGCTTCAAATATGACTCTTAATGCTGTTGCAAAAAAAGCTGGAATAAGCAAAGGTGGACTTCTTTATCATTTCCCAAGTAAAGATGAACTTATCAAGGGAATGATTTCATATATGATAGAAGAACAATTTGAAATAATGAAAAACATTTCTGAAAAACTCCCAGATACTCCGTCTAATAAAATCAAATCAAATATTTTAATGTGGTGTCATGAACCTGAAAAAAGAAAGCATTTTCATGCTGTAATTATTGCTATTTTATCCTACAATCCTGAAATTATTGACCCTTTTAAAGAAATTTACAGTAATTTGATGAAAGAATTCAGTAAGGGTATGGATCCGGTCATGATAAAAATTATTTCTCTTGCCTCAATGGGTTTAATGTTGTCAGATGTTTTTAATGCTAAATTGTTTACAGATAAAGAGCAGAAAGAAATTACAGATAAACTGTTTGAGCTTGCGGATAAAGCCATAATTAAAGAGGAGGAATAATTGTAGTATGAAGAAAAATTATATTCCAGCAATAATTTTTTCAAGTTTAATTCTATTTTCAACTGGTTGTCAAACTGAAAAAAAAGAAATTGAAGTAAAGCCTGTCACTGTAAAAGTTGAGAATGTGGAAGTCAAAAATTTTGTTAATTCGATTAATATTCCAGCAACAGTTTTTTCAAAAGAAACAGTGAATGTTTCAGTTAAAAATCCAGGGATAGTTGAAAAAATTCATGTTGAAGAAGGCTCGCATGTTAAAGCTTCAGAAACTCTTCTTTTTGAAACTGAAAATTATAAACTTCAGCAGGCTGTAAATATTGCAATACAGAATGTTGAACTGGCTGAAATATCTCTTGATGAGAAAAAAATTAC
>JBAZDD010000275.1:0-3378 GCA_041654635.1 Candidatus Muiribacteriota bacterium | reverse complement strand
TTTCAACTCTTTTTATGGCATTACTTCCTGGAGAAGGTGTTGAAGATTTTTGTGAAAATTTTAATTTTGTTAAAAAACTCAATCCTTCAGGAGGATTTGATTTTCAAATATTCCAGCCTCACCCGGGCACTTTTTCAGATGCAGAAATAAAAAAATATGGATTTTTATTGACTGATAATCTTGATGAATATTTTTCTGATAATGTTGTTTTTTTACCTGAAAATATTGATATAATTTATTTTGAAAAGATTTTTTCTGACAAAACAGGAAAAGCTATTTCTATTGCAGGTAAAAATGAAAAATCTCTGTTAGAAATTTATGAAAATAACTCAAATGCTGTAATAATAAATCCAGAAAATTTCAGAGCAGATTTCAATATTGAATGTTATCACTGGACTGGTTCAGAAAATTGCAGCACCGGACTTTCAATAATTAAATGCCGAGATTATGGTTTTATTGAATATGATTTCAGTATTTCAAATTCTGAAAATAAATATGTATTAATTTTCAGAGGAGCTTCTCATCCCATTGGATTTCCTGAAGGTGATGAGTTCGGAAGTGTGGTAAATATATATATGAACAACAAGTTAATTTCTACAGAATTTTTTCCTTCAATACATACTATTGGAAAGCTTTTTGAAATTCCTGTCCTTAATGTTATCAAAGGAAAAAACACACTAAAATTTGAAATAAGTTATCAGGCTAAATTTAAAAATGGATTTTCAATTTTCAATAAAGCCTTATCGCCTTTTTATAAAAAATATGAAACGGGGATTATTTTAAAAACTGTTGAGTGTTAAACGAGTTGAGAGTTGTGGGTTACCAAGCTACCAAGTTACCAAGTTACCAAGCTACCGTTTCTTATTTAATTTTACATACTGGATATCTTGTTACTGTTACATCTGAAAGATTTATTTCTGGTTGATTTTTTCCAGCAAAATATAAAACAAAATCTTTTATAAAGTATTTCATTTTCAAAACATCATGATCAAAATTTATATCATCTATTTCACGTTTTTTAAATGGCAGCTTTTTCATTATGCAGTCATGAACACATTCTTTTTTATCTGGACATCCAATTCCAAAATGAAGTCTTCCTTTTCTATTCTGAGAATATATGTTTGAGTTATAGGAATCTTCGATTCCGTGGTCTGGGAGTAATGCGTAATCAAATTTTTTATTTAGACTGTTTTCAATATCGTTTTCAATAAAAAATTCAGGGAAAAAAATCATTTTATCAGAATTTATATCAACCATATTGACTTTATACTGCTCAATAAAAAGAGATTTCTCAATTTTTTCAGAAAACATTCCCATATAAAAACTTTCTGCAATATTTTTCAATTCATTGTTAAAAACAAAAGTTTTCATTTTTCCAACCCGCAGAATGGACAATATTTGAATTCAGTTGCAGAAAATTTTTCACAGTTTTCGCATTTTGCTTCAAAAACTGCTTTTGTAAACTCGACATTTACATTTAATCTTAAAAAATCATTTTTGGGATATACTTTAAGGGCTTTTCTCCATATTGTAAGCATCTCAGCGGTCATTCCATCACCAAAAAATTCAAGTCCTTTCAGATACAATACCGTACTGAGATTCTGTTTTGCCTTATCAAAAGCTGGATTAATTTCAAGAGCTTTTTCAAAATGATATCTTGCCTTTTCAGTTCTATTCATTTTTAAATATATTTCACCTGCAAAATTTCTAAAATCAGGATAATTTGGTCTTAGCCTTAAAGCTTCTTCAACTAAATCAGCAGCTTTATGAAAATTCCCTTTTTTGAAAAAATTTTCTGCTTCTCTTACAAGTCTCTGTTCTTCAGGTGCTTTTCTCTGATTAAGATCAATCCCGAACTTATCCATATAGAGAGGATCAAGTACTGATGCTTTTGTAAAAGCTTTTACTGCTTCTTCTGTTAATCCGGCATCTGAATAGGTTATTCCAAGATTTACATAAGCTTCTGTATATTTTCCGTTCATTGCAATTGCTTTTTTAAAACACATTATAGCTTCAGAAAATCTTTTATCTTTTAAATATTCCATACCTTTTTTATTAAGTACATCAGGAAAAAGTCTGCTCATAAATACCTCCCACAATTTCTTTATGTTTTTATCGGTATTATATGATTTTTTAATTAGATAAGTTAAAAAACAGCGATTGATTTTTTATTTTTTTACAAAAACAAACTCATTGCATCCATGTCCACCACCCATGGTTTTGACATTGATTAGGGTAAAATTTTTATCTATAAAAAGATTAATAATATCATCAGGACGGCTCGGCTCAAAAGGATATCCACCAATCCAGTCAATCCAGTCATAAAAAACCGACATTCCTCTTTCGTTTTTTTTGTTTTTATATCTTAATAATGGATTTTTTAAAAAAAAGATATCTTTCAAAAAACCTTTTAAAACTTTAAAAAAAATGAAAAAACCTGCTATAAATATTTTGGTTAACTTCCCGCCATATACATATTTTTTTTTCATAAAAGTATTTAAAGCACTCATATAATTCTGATAATTATATAATGATATAAAAAGTGTTCCTCCTGATTTCAGTGGTATAATAATATTTTCAAGTGCTTTTTCGAGATTGCCGGTGTGATGCAAAACTCCCCATGAATACACAATGTCAAAACTTCCAATTTTATTTATATAGTCTGTGTCAAGAATGTCCCCTCTTTCAACATGCCATTTTTCGTTATTTTGAAAAAAATTTTTTCTTAAATACTTTGTACATTCTACAGAATCATTATCATAATCAAAGCTGTAAACTTCTGCTCCAAGTCTTTTTGCTGCAAGTGAAAACAATCCACTTCCAGAACCGGCATCAAGAAATCTTTTACCTGAGAGGTTTCCCATTTTGAGCATTTTTTTTAATGAATTTTCTGCCTCAGTAATTCTTTTTTCATCAACAGTTTTTAAAAAATTTTTCCAGTTTTTTCCAAAATTAAATTTTTTCATAACAAGATTTCCTCAATTGAACATTCTGAAAATATTATAGAATTATTTTTTATTTGTTCAAATATTTCTTTTGTTTCAGGCTCATTAAAAAGTTCAAGACTTTTTGCATATTTTATAAATTCAATATAATAAACAATTTTATTGTGTTTATTCAATATTTCTTTTACTTTATCAAGTTTTTTTTCCAAACTTAATTTGTAAATTAAAAAACACTCTTCTTTAAAATATAAAACATCTGGTTCGGGTGAATAAAAATTTCCCATCCCAAAAATTCTGAATCTATCTTTCAAACTGTTATAACTGAATTTTTTTTCACATTTTTTACAGAATTCAGGTATTAAAGCTAAATTTCCCTCTTCAAGCATTTTTGAATAATTTTCAAAATTCTGGATTTTATATTTAAAAATTTTAC
>JBAZDD010000274.1:0-3381 GCA_041654635.1 Candidatus Muiribacteriota bacterium | reverse complement strand
AGTGGCGATACAGTTAACATTACTGTTTCAATAGGTGTTGCTCAGTATGATCCTGCTGAAGATTTATCAAAAATGGTAAAAAATCTTGAGGAAGCTCTTAAAATTTCTAAAAATAAAGGAAAAAACAGAGTAACTCTTTACGAAAAAATTTAGATTAATGGGTATAATTCAGGTTGAAACAGAAAAGAATTTTTTTGAAAGTTTTAACGGTGGATACGCTTCAATATCCATAAGTCCAGAAAATACCTGGCATAAAAAAATAATTTCACCTTTTTTTAACATAAAAGAAAACATTAAATTCAATTTTACAATCCCTGAGGGTAAATTTCTTACAGTTATTGATTTTTATCACAATAATGGAAAACATTACAATTTTTATGAAAATAAATTACATAATTCTGATGTCACTGAGATTTTGTTAAAAAAAAATAATATGAGTATGCTTGATATAACAGGGATTTTTAATAAAAAAGGGTGTCTGTGTCCTTTTCTTAATCCAGTAATTTCAGCTGATAAAAAAATCACAGTTTGCTGTAACGATTCTTTTTACGAATTATGTTTAAACTCAGATAATAATAAAATTGTAAATATCAGTGATTTCTGGATTAATAACTCTAAAGTCAGAAAACTTCGGTATTATAATTATACTGGTTTTTTTGCTGATGTTGATATATGCAGAGTTTGTCTTGATAATAAATCTATTCCACTTGATACTGAACTTGCAGCAGAATATGCAGAGTTTGATTTTCTTTTTAAGGGACTGGATAAATTATATCAGGCAAGAATTGCCGGAAAGAAAATTATTAAATATTTAATGGCAGAGCTTACAGATAAATGTAATTTAAAGTGCAATTTTTGTAATCAGAAGTTTGAGGACTGGGAAAGCGTACACAATATAAAAAATAAAGGTGAAATGAATTTTGAGAAATTCAGGGATTTTTTAATTAAATTCAAAAATAATGGTTATTTTTTTGAAAATATACATCTTTTCTGGCTTGGAGAACCTCTATTAAACAGTGAGTTTGAAAAATTCATAAATCTGCTTGAAAATGAAAAAAATATGTTTTCGAAAGTTGAAATTCATACAAATGCAACTTTGCTTGATGAAAAAATAATTAAACTTTTTGAAAAACTAAATTTCGAGCTTAAAATTCATTATTCTATAGATTCTGTAAATGCAGAAACTTATTTAAAAATTAAAGGAAGTAATTTTTTTGAAACTGTTGTGGGAAACATTAAAAATTCAATACTTAAAACAAAGCATAAAAAAAATATAATTCATGTTGTTCAATTTGTGGTTAATCAGATAAACTTTAAACAAGCTCAGGATTTTGGAGATTACTGGGAAGGTTTTTTTAATAAAAATGAGCTTGATTTTCAGATTACAAGTTATTTTGATTTCAACAGAAACAGAGTGATTTATTTCAGACAGGAAGACAGTATTGAAAATAATAATAATCATAGTAAAAATCTTCACAGCACAGTCAGAAAAAATATTGTTCATAAAGGCAATGAAAATTACGTTGATTTCTATCAGAACATAAAAAAAGAAAAAAAAGTTAAAAAATTCTGTAGTTCCCCATTTGAATTTTTAGTAATAAGATATGATGGTAATATAACTTTCTGCTGTCATGATACAAATATGGAAACAGGTGATTTTAATATATTTGAAAATTCAGTAGAAAATTTTGAAAGTTATTTAAAATCTTTTTTTTCTGAATTTTTTAAAAATAAAATTGAAAAGTGTTCTAACTGTATAATGACAGAATCGGAAAATACTCATTCTATTTTTCTTGAACAGGCTCTTTTTTTTCTTAATTCGATGAAAATTGACTGTAAAAAACTACTTGAAGAGGAACTTTTTGATTAAATCTGAAAATTATTATATTGCAGAAAATATTTATGATAAAACTTCAAAAAAAAGAGGAGTTATAGCTGTATTTAACAAATCTTTTAATTATGCAACCGGTTTTGAAAACTGTGTTGATTTTTTTGTCTTTTCTAAAAAATATAATTTTATTGACTGGATATGGGGTGTTGAAACCTATGATGATAATGAAATAGATTTTCCAAAATATTACTGGGAAAACTATTCAAGGTTAATAAAAAAAATTTTTAAAAATTTTGAAATATTTGTTTTTGAAGGAAATTTTAAAGTTCCTGATTATATTAATGAATTAAAAATCGAAAATAATCAAAATTATTTTTCTCAAAAAGAGGTTAAAGTAAATGATATTTTTTTTGAAATATCCAAAATGAAAATACAATTATTTTTAAATTACATGGATACTGACAGCATTCCTTTTTACCTTAAAAATATAGCAGTGCTTATGCGTGAAAATAATGAATATGAAAAAAGTCTTTTTTATCTAAAAAAATGCAGAACAATGCTTAAAAATACTGATTTTGCTGATGAAATTGGAATCACTCTGTTGAAAATGGAAAAATACAGTTTATGCAAAAATTACTGTAAAAATTTTGAAAGTGTAAAATGTTTGCAGAGTGTCGGATTTTCGCTTAAAGCCACAGGTGAACTTGAAAAAGCTCTCAAAGTATATAAAAAACTTGATAAAATATGTCAGAATGACTGGATAAAAAAAGATATTGACTGGATTGAAAATGAAATTAATAAAACAGAAAATAATTGATAACAGATATAATGTAAAATACTTCTGTTTTCCAGATATAGAAGAACATGAATTGCTGTTTCTTATAAAAAATCCTACAGAGTTTTTTAATTTGAATAATTCATTCGGATTTATAATTGAAGATGTTAAAGAAAAAACTTTTTTAATTGTCAGTGACATGTTTTCAACAGTAAAAATTTATTATACTGAAAATCCATTTAAACCAAGTTTTGAAATATCAGAAAATAATTTATTAAGTAAAAAAGCTTTGAAATATTATGTTTCATACAGATATATCCCTGCACCGCTGACATTTTATCATAATGTTTACTGTGTTCCTCCAGGCAGTGTGTTAAAAATCAGTATTGATGGTAAAAAAGAATGGATAAAAAATTCATTAAATTTTAATAAACAGCACATAAATGATGAAGAGTTTGAACAATATATTGAAAGTGTGATGGGGAAATTTTTAGGCTCAGAATATTTTAATAATGCGGGAATATTTTTATCAGGTGGAATGGATTCTTCCGGGGTGAGTTATTTTTACAGTAAATATAATAAAACTAATTTAAATGCTCATTCAATAATATTTCCTGATAAAAAATTTGATGAAAATATTTTTTCTTCTTCTGTATGTTCAAAATTTGATATAAATCATATAAAACATGAATTGAAAGCTCAGGATTTTATCGATTTCTGGGAAAAAATGCCACAAATTTACAGCCAGCCAGTATCAACCCACACAGGGGCAGGG
>JBAZDD010000273.1:0-3387 GCA_041654635.1 Candidatus Muiribacteriota bacterium | reverse complement strand
AAATATGTTGAAAATTTATTTTTTGCAAATTGCTACAAATTATTATGGTTTAACGAAACTCGTTTTGATACTCAGACAATTTCAGAGAATTTTACTTTAGATAAATCACTGGCAAAATCGCTGGAATTAAATGCTGAAAAGGAATTTATCGAGCAACTTTTTTAAAAATTGTCTCAATGTATTTGATATTTTTGACAATATAAACATAATCTTTTTCAAACATTAATTTTCTTTCCATACATAAATTTAACACTACTTTCAGACTTTCAAATCCATTAACAACTTCTCGATAAGAAACAAGTTCAAGTTCATAAGAAAAAAGTCTGAAAAATAACGCTTCAATATGATTAAGACAATTTCTGAGCCTTCCTGCAAAGAGCATCTGATCTCTTGCAACAAGATCCAGCACAATATTTGAACATGTTTCAAGTATTTCATTCCATTTAATTGAAATTTTAGGGATTTTTTTTATTACATATTTATCAGGATTACTTGAATCCTCTTCTGCCATCTGCCATCTTTTAAGTCTTGGAAGAGTCATTCCGGTAATAAGTCTGGCTTTTTTTATATCAAAATCCCTCATATTTGCAACTATATGCGCTACTGCATCAATAACTTCAGACATTTCAATTTCTGGTTCTCTGAAAGAACCTCTGAAATAACATAATGTACAATATTCATCACTCAATGAGCCATCAAGATTTGTGCCACGCATTTTTTCATCAGATATTGGCAGAGAACAGCTTTGACATATAGGATTATTATTGTTGTCTCTTAATATTAAAGTAGATTTTTTTAAAGTCATATTAGTTTGCCTATTTTAGCTTTTTAATTATTAAACAACAATTAAATATACCAGAATGGTCGAATTTTTGTCAAGTGATTTTTTCGCTAAAGCGGAAAATTCAAAATTTGGAATTAAATTTTTAAAATTCATATGCAAAACCTCAACTGCATTTCTTGATAATAATATTAAAAAAAGTTATAATAATATTATGAATATAAAAAAACTTTCACAAAAAAATATTGATCTTCTTATAACTAATATAAAAAAAGAATTAATTGAATTTTTAGGATTAGATTTGAAAGAAATTATCTTGTATGGTTCTTATACAAATGGAAATGCCACTCCAGGATCTGATATTGATATTATGATTTTATTTAATAAAAAACCAAATAACAACTTAAATGAATTTATTATTGATTTAATGGTTAAATATTCATTAGAGTATAATATTTTAGTATCAATAGTTGAAGCAAATTATAATGACTTTATTGATTATTCTAATTATATCCCCTTTTATAAAAACGTAAGAGAACACGGGATAAAATATTATGCAGCTTAATAACAAAATTAAAGATTTATCGAATTATCGTTTATTATTATTTTTTTAAAATTTTTTTGATTTTTTCCATAATAAAAGATTTTTTATTGTTTTGATTTTTATGAACATTACTATTTTTATCACCTGGCAATTTTTCTGAATTTTCCTTGTCTAAAATTACAAAAGATTTATTTTTAAGATTTTGAAGATTTGAATCAGAAATTTTATTATATTCCTGATTAATTTTATCTGTTAATAATTTATTTATATCTTTTATTTTAAAAATCGCTTCAAATTTCAAAAACAATGACAAAATTTTATTTATATCATTTTCACTTTTAATATAATCAAGTAAAACATACTCACAGAAAAAATCATGCTGGTTTTCAATCTTAAAAACAACAATTTTTTCAATCAGAATATCCAAATCATCTGGATTTAAAAGAGAACTTTTCCATGCTTTAATAAAAATATCAGGTTTTATATGATTAAATATTTTAAAATTGTGATAATGTTTGAATGCTTGAAAAACTTCTTTTCTGCTTTCAAAATTCATTAATAAAGTTTCTAAAAATATATTAAAAAAATCATCTGAAAAAATATCATTTAAAATAAGAGTTTCAATATATTTAAGCGATTTTTTATCCACTCTTTCAACAGCCATTAAGCTGATTATTTTTTCCTCTAATGAAGTCATAATTTCTTTTTTATCTAAAATGAATTTTAATTTTTCTACAAATTGAATTAGGTTTTCAAGATTCGTTAAATTGTGTATTTCTTTTATTATAGAATTTATTATTTCTTCATTCAAAACAGCATAACTGAAATTATTAATTAAAAAATTGATACAATCAGAAAAATGTTTCTGAGTTAGTTTGCAATAATAGTCAAGCATAAAATAATCTTTTATTTCTTTTAATTTTTCATACAGAATATTATTATCTATAAAATCATAAAAAACTGCATTTTCAATAATATTTAAATAAGCTTCACTTCTGTTAAAACTTTCAGCAAGTTTTACTGCAAAAATAAAATCATTATTTTTAACTGAATTTTCAATACTGTTAAATAACTCTAATTTTTCTATACCTGGATTTATCGGGGAATGAAATGTATTTTCACCATATACTCGAAATCGGTCTATTAGACTGTTATGGGAAAATTTTTCTTTACATAAAACACAACTTTCAGGGATTAAACTTAAATCCCCGTTTTTAAGTCTGGCTGTAAAATCGTTATAATCTTCAATTTTTATGTCTTTTTTTGAACACCCTGTGTAAATTTGACCATTCTTTACCTTCAAATACCCTGTCCACCCTATACAGAAAACTTTTTCTGATTTTTTCCCTTCTTTGTAACTCCCTTTATAATATGAATTTTTCAACTTCACATTTTTAGAAAATAAAGTGTAATAATCGTTTTGTTCAAGAAAATTTTGAGCTATTATTCCATCCTGCTCATTTTCAAATCTTATATTATAAAATTCATAAGGTGCGCCTGTTTCAAGCCTGTGAGAATACATATTAAATACATCTTCTGTCGGTGCATTATCATGAGCTTTTTTCAGATTTACATTTGTATAATTAATACAGTTAAGACAAATATCCGGCTTGTCAAAAAAACCTAAATATTGTCGGGTTTTATAATAATCCGATACAATTTTTTTCTGTTCATGGTCATCTGGATACGCATATTCATAAAAAGAATCATGAAAACATATCCCCTGTTTGTCACTTGCCTGAAGTGGATTATTAAAAAGCTGATAACAAATTTTTCTTTTAAAATAATTCTGAGCAAGTTCGATATTTTCATTTATTCTTATTTTGTATTTTTTTCTCAAGTCATTAATTGTGTCAACATAAAACTGAGTGTCTTCATGTTTTCCCGAAATCAACCTTTTAAGTGTAATAATATGATTTTTTTTCATAACAACAGTATCTTCGCATATTTCGAATAAAGCACCATATTTTTCATAAACATTTTTCCAGTGTTCAATAAATGGTTCAAGCTCGTTTCTATTTTCAGGAATAACAACAATCTGAGTGAACGTTTCAAACAATCT
>JBAZDD010000272.1:0-3403 GCA_041654635.1 Candidatus Muiribacteriota bacterium | reverse complement strand
AAAACTTAAGAGCAGCGGATGAACCTTAGGAGACTTTAATGGATATTATTAAACAGGTTGAAATTATAAAACGTGGATGTGTAGAACTTTTAAAAGAAGAAGAATTGATAGAAAAACTTAAAAAAAAGAAAACTCTTACAGTTAAGGCTGGCTTCGATCCAACTGCCCCTGACATTCATCTGGGTCACACAGTATTACTCAGGAAAATGCGACAGTTTCAGGAATTAGGTCATAAAGTTATTTTTCTTATAGGTGATTACACAGGTATGATTGGTGACCCTACAGGAAAAAATGAAACAAGAAAACAACTTACAAAAGAAGAAGTTTTAAAAAACGCTGAAACTTACAAAGAACAGATAAAAAAAGTTTTACATATGGATAATTTAATTATCGAATTTAATTCAAAATGGTTCAAGGGAATGATTTTTGAAGATGTAATTAACCTTGCTTCTAAATATACTCTGGCAAGAATGCTCGAAAGAGATGATTTTGAAAAAAGATTTTCTAAAGAACAACCTATTTCAATTCATGAATTTTTTTATCCATTAATGCAGGGATATGATTCTGTAGCTCTTGAAGCTGATGTTGAGCTTGGTGGTAACGATCAGAAGTTTAATCTGCTTATGGGACGACATCTTCAGAGGGAATATGGACAGGAAAGTCAGATAATTATGACCATGCCTCTTCTTGAAGGACTTGATGGTGTTGAGAAAATGAGTAAAAGTCTTAACAATTATATTGGGATTACTGATAAACCTGAAGATATGTTTGGTAAAATAATGAGTGTAAACGATACCATAATGTTTAAATATTATGAGCTTCTTACTGATATAAGTTATGATGAAATTGAAAACATGAAAAATGAAATTAAAGCTGGTAAAAATCCAATGGAAATTAAAAAGAAACTTGGAAGAGAAATTGTAGAATTTTATTATGATAAAAATACTGCAATTGCAGCTTGTGAACATTTTGAAAAAGTTCATTCAAAAAAAGAAATTCCAGATGATATTCCTGAAATTCAGGTTGCCAAAGGCGAACACTGGCTTCCGAAACTTTTGAATGAAATTGGTTTCGTGCCATCAACCAGTGAAGGTAAACGAGTTATAAAGGGTGGTGGAGTTCAGCTTGATGGTGAAAAAATCACAGATGATAATTATAGATTTATTTTGGAAAGAGAAGTTGTTATTAAATGTGGTAAAAGAAAATTTGGAAAAATAATTCCAAAAAAATAAAAAAAATTCTTTAGGGGTCAGGCCTTCCAAATTTATGTTTGTAAATTTTGACGGCACAGACCCCGTTCGTAACAGAATTTTTTTCAATTTTAGAAAAGTAATTCAAAAAAATAAAAAATTCACCCATTTAACTAATTTTTTTTTCATATTATTCCGACAATAATAATAATATCAGAGTTTTTTATTATTCGGAGGAATATTATGAATTTGAAAATCGGGACAAGATGGCTGTTAATATCATATATTGCATTAAGTATTATTTTGACAGCAATGATGTTTATATCAGGATGTACAGGTAATAATACTTCAGTAAATCCAACCAATATTTTCACTCCTGAAGGTAAAATCAATCTGAGGGTTAAAACTGTTACAGAAGCTTCTGTGACTTATGGAAGAGGAGCACCTGATTTTTTTATTGACCCTGAAATTCCTCTTAAAAATCTTGATACTGTAGGATTATTTGTTTCAAAAATGGTTTTGATTTCAGACAATGGTGAAGAACAGGAAATTTATCGTGAAGATGGAATGCTTACCGAGCCAACTTTTTATCTAAAAAATGGCGGTGAAAATGAAAATCTTATTTTTCTAAACGATGTTTCTATAAAATCAAGAAATTATGTCAGACTTGAAATGAGTGTTGGCAGAGTATGGGTTAAATACAGAACCTCAGATACTTCTCCGCTTGTATCATGGGATTCTAAAAATTTTAATAGAAATATTATTTTAACAACTTTTTCTCAGTTAACATTAAAACCTTCTGAAACTATTACTGTTTCTGCTAATTTCGAATTAGGCGGAAGAGTTGGAACAAAAGAGGGTGAGTTTTATCCATACGCATATATGATTAAAGAATAACACTTGCTTTATGTTTTCTAATATATTATAATTGTTCCAAATTCAGATTAAAGGTGCAGTTATGGTTGATGAAAACATAAAACAAGTATTAATTCAGCTTTCCAGCGAAGATTTTATCGGTGAATATATAGCAACAGAAATTATTGGAAAATATCCAGATATTAAAGAAAAATTCTATCAAAATTACTTTAAACTAAATGATTCCGAAAAAATCAATCTATACAAACTTTTTTCATTTTTAAAACATGATGAAAAACTTATTGAATTTTCTCTAAGAACAATGGAAGAAAATGAAAATGATACTGTGAAAGCATCCATACTTATACTTCTTGGAGAAATCGGCGATGTTAATATAATCCCAAGATTATCAAAATTTTTGAAGCATAAGGACAGACGTGTTAGAGCCAATACCGTTGAAGCCCTTTCTAAAATTGGTGACAGAAAAATTATCGATCTTCTTCTTCCTCTACTTGGGGAAGAAAAAGACAATCGAGTACTTGCCAATACTGCAATAGCACTATGGAAATTTGAAGATATCAGAGAAAATGTAAAGCATGTTTTCAGAAATATGATAGATGACAATGAAAAGTGGATGAGAGCAAGTGCTCTTTATGCTTTTGGTGAAACTAAAATTGATGATTTTATGGATTTTCTTTTTGAGGCAGTAGGTGATGAGGATGAGGATATCTGTAGAAATGCTGTAATTGCATTAATAGGATATTCTGAACTTCTTTCAAAGAAACAATAATTCTGGAGGGTTTTTGTGAGTTCTAAAAGATGGTCAAAAGAAGAAGAAGATTTTTTAAAGAAAAATTTTAATAAAATGAGCAATAAAGATTTAGCAGATAAATTCAATGTAACCACAATTTCAGTTCAAAGAAAGCTTTCAAGACTTAATCTGATAAGACAGGTTCAAAAAAAATGGTCTGATAAAGAAGAAAAATATTTAAAAGAAAATTATAATGATAAATCAGATGCTGAACTTGCAAAGTATTTTGATGTAACACCGATTGCGGTTAAAAGAAAATTAAACAGACTGGGATTAAAAAGAACAAATAGAAAGAAAACAGTAACTAAACAGGAAGCTGAGCCAAAACCAAAAAAAATTGAAGTAAAAAAAGTTGAACCTGTTGAAGTTGAAAAAGTTATTATTAAGCCTGAGCCTGTTGTTAAGAAAGAACAGCCAGAACAGCCAAAAAAAACATCCCATGTTAAATTATATGATTATACAGAAACCTATGAAATAGGTGATATTATCTATCATGAGATTTACAAAGATAAAGGGAAAATTGTTGAAAAACAGACAAGCCATGATG
>JBAZDD010000271.1:0-3439 GCA_041654635.1 Candidatus Muiribacteriota bacterium | reverse complement strand
AACGGGTTTACCATCAATCCATTTAGCTTCAGGGTCAACATGGAAAAAATATGTTCTTTTATCTTCACCTATTGACCATTTATTAGCAAGTCCAGGTGTTGTTTTTAATGTAATGCTGTCAAGACCTGTCATTGATTCATAAACAAGACCACTGAGAATTGTATTAAAAACATAACTTGAATTTTCGCCTTCAGTTCTTATTGTTGCAGGATATCCTGTCATACCATAAACAAAAGTTCCACCTTTTTTAGCTTTTGGACTGCCTAAAACAGATGGATTTGGGTTAGATTCCCATTTTATTGAAGCAACTAATTTATCAATTTCAGCCTGAGTCATATCAAGAGGACCGTATTTATGCATAAGTTCTTCTGGAGTCCCTTCCTTGATTAACAGATCAGAACGTGGGTCACGTTCGAATAATGGTTTTGATTCCATTTCTTTCGAAATTTCCTGTTGTTTTTTTGTAAATTCAGCACTTGCGTCATCACCGCCGCATCCAACCATAAACATGGTTGCGAAAACAGCAAAAACTAACATAATGGTGATTTTCTTCATGTGTAAACCTCCGTATTTTTGAGAATACAAGCTTTAAGGATTTTTTGAGTAAAAATAATTTTAGACAATTATACTCCCCTATTTTGCTTATTATGGAAATATTATACTAAAATCTCAAAAAATGTCAAAAAGATTGAAAATGATAAATAAATTCGGTGGCATTCTGATCGTACGCAGGAAACCAGTCTCATTGATATTACTTTATTTAATTTGTTAGTTTGTCAATTATTTCCGCAAATTTTTGAAATAACTCTTTAAATTCTTCGATATTTTTCATCATATTATCTTTCACATTTCCATGTTTCCCGGCGTTCTCTAAATGTTCATCAGTTATAGTAAAAACAGGAGTCGATTCATCTTGACTAATGGCAATTAATGATTGAAAATCTGGAACATTAATTATGTTATAAGGAGAATTATCTTTTACAACTTCTTTGAATTTTTCTTCAGAAATTACCATATCATAATTTTTTAAATTTTCGGCTAATATTTCATAAGAAGCTTTTTGAATTTTATCAGTCCAATCACGATAGGATTTTGCCATTTTTTTGCTATAGCGATTATATTTTTGAGAAATTATTCCTAACATTTTTGGAGGAGTTTTTGGTAAACTATTCTTAATTTTGGGATTTCTAAACTCTTCTACTAATTTATTCCATTCAGGCAAAACTTTCCCCAACCCTTGAATAGCTTGATAACAGAAAAAATCTGGGGAGGTAGGTATAATAAAAAAATCCGATCCCATCAAAACAATTCTATTCATTCCACCAGAGCTTGGACTCATATCTAATAAAACATAATCTAATTCATTTCTTTTTGCTGTTTCCCTTATTATAGAATTTAGAGCCCCGACAAATTGCTTTGCATAGCTTGTAAATTGATTACTTGCCAAACCTAATGTTAATTCAATATCAACATTTGACAATCCTATATTACCAGCAACTAAAAAAAGATTTTCATGATTGGTTTTTGTTAGATTAACTGGTTCAATATTTATAGTTTCACCAGAAAGAATAGATTGAAGCTTTTCATAAATATCTTCATTGCCTTTTGTATTATAAAATTGAATAAAATCTTCAAATTCACTTAAACCCAATGTTAAAGCTGTCAAATTACACTGAGGATCTAAATCTACCATTCCGACCCTGTATCCTGAATCTGCCAAAGCCCAACCTAAATTGAAAGTAGTGGTAGTTTTACTTACACCACCTTTATGATTATATAATGAAATTACTTTACACATAAAATCTCCTCCTACAATCATTTGATATTTATTATATCAAATTTTTAGAAATTTGTTAATCAGGTTTGAGGTAACACAGCAACTCTCAACTCATAACTCTATCAACCCAAAACTCAATTGTTTTATATGTGCTTTTATGATAATTTATTTTTATGAAAAAATATTGCTTATTAAATATTCTATTAATATTTTTTATCTCAGTTTTTTCTTTTCAAACAGACGAATTTGGCAATAACACTCTTCACACTTATATATACTCAAAAAATATAAAAGATTTTGAAAAAGCTCTTTCAAAAAATTATAATAATGATTTTTTAAATCATAAAAACAACAATGGAACCACTCCACTTATTCTGGCTGTTGATTATAATCTTATCGATTTTATTGATTTACTTTTAAAATCAGGAGCTGATATTGAAGCAAAAAACGATATCGGAAATACCGCCTTAATGACTTCTGTTCAGAAAAACAATCTGAAAATAACATTTTTTTTAATTAAATCTGGAGCTGATGTAAATACACTTGATATACATGGATACAGAGCAATATCTTTTGCTCTGTTAAATAATAATATTGATGTTTTCACCCTTCTTGTCGAAAACGGTGCTCATACTGATTTTACCGACCCTGGAAATTCCACTTTAGCAGAATTGATTATAATTAATAATAAAAAAGAATTTTTTAAAATTCTTATCGATAATAATAAAAAAATTAAAATTAAACCTGAAATATTTACAGCTTCTTCACTAAACAGCATAGACCTTTATATCTACAATCACCTGTTTGATAAATTCTCAAAAAATGCTGAAATTGAAAACCATGCTGTTATTTTAAATGGTGGAAAATTCAACACAGAATTGCTGTTTTCAAAAACAAACATAGCTGTTTTAATACTCATACTGGCTTTATGTTTAACTTTGATTTACTTTTATAAAAAATTAAATTTTTTATCGATAATTTTTTTAACTTCACTGCCATTAATTATTTTACTGCTTGTTTACAGTCAAAACTTTGTCAAATGCGACGAATGGAATGTAATTGATTTTTTACAGCGTTTTAAATTCACCAGATTTTCATCATACAGCTCTCTTTTTTATCCAAATTCTGTCCATATAATTTTTACTCTTAAACTTTATTCTCTTATTATTTCAACACTTTTTTCTTATAATTCAGTTTTTTTTATGTTCACATCGCTTATATTACACATTTTAACTTTTTATATAATTATTAAAGCAAACAACTTTTCCATAAATAAAAAAACAGTTATTTTTTCAGCAATATTATTTTTCAGTTTAAGACAGTTTGAAAATTTCTTCTGGGCTTTTCAGCTAGGCTTTGTTTTCTGTTATTGTTTTGCAGTAATCAGCTTTTATTACAGTCAAAAGTTTTTAGAAACAAAAAAATCCACATACTATTATTCAAGTGTTTTAACGGCTTTTATTTCTTCAATAAGCTCATTTATGGGAATAATTACTTTTATTCCATTAACATACATTACTGTAAAACATTTTAAACTGAAAAAACTTTTTTCAATTTCGTTTATACTGATTTTAATTAGTTTTTTATATTATATTTTTGCAGGTGAAAAACTTTTGAATCAATCCTCTTTTTCTTTTAATTTAATCTCATGGTTCAGATATT
>JBAZDD010000270.1:0-3447 GCA_041654635.1 Candidatus Muiribacteriota bacterium | reverse complement strand
CATTCGCGTTTCATTCGCGTTTCATTCCCGTTTCTTTCGCGTTTCATTCCCGTTTCTTTCGCGTTTCATTCGCGTTTCATTCGCGTTTCATTCCCGTTTCTTTCGCGTTTCTTTCGCGTTTCATTCCCGTTTCATTCGCTGCTTCTATTATACCAGAAAATTTTTAAAATTTTTATCTATATCAGTAAATTTTTGACAGCATAACTTATAATAATTTTTTTTAAAATTGCTGATTGTTAAATTTATAATCTCTGACTTCTTTTCAACAGCCTTTTCGATTCCGCATAAATCTGACAAAAAACTTGTGGCGACTGGTAATTCTTCAAAATTTTTTTCAGGTCTAATCAGATTTAAACCAAAACTTATTATCACTTTTTCAACCTGATTCCCCTTGGTTTTAGATTCCGCAAGCACCCCGCATATTTTACCATTCTTATAAAAAATGTCATTTGGTTCTTTTATTTTTAACATTATTTCAGGAAAAATCTGTTTTAACGAATCTACAACACTTAATGCTACGGCTTTAGTAATATAAAGCAGTCCTTCAGGTATTAAATTTTCTGTTTCGTTAATTAATAAGCTCAAGTAAATTCCCATATCAGGGGGTGACACCCATTTTCTATCTAAAAATCTGCCCCTTCCTTTTAACTGTTCTTTTGCAATTACTGCAAAAAAAGGGTTATCAACTTCAATTTTAGAAGCTATTTCAATTGTTGAAGTTGTTTTTTCGAGAATTATATGGGGAATATTAATCTCGCTCAAAGAAGATCCAGACACAATTTTTTCACTTCACTTGATGAATTTTTTATTATTGATTTAAGCATTTCTTTTAATTTCGGACTTGATTGAAATACAATTCTGGTTTTTTTTACCAGAACCGGATCTTGTTTATCTGCAAGAATTTTTAAAAAAAGCTTCATGGAAAAAATATCATTTTTTGCTTCAAAATACTGTTTTAAAATATCTGGAGTTTCTTTAAGGTCAGTTTTTAATGCTTCAACAATGTATATAAATCTTTTTGGAGAAATATTTGTTATAAGATATTTTAAAGCTTCGAGTCTAAGCTCGGTATCAGGAAAATTAATGGTAGCACCAAGAGTTTCAAGTTCAGTTCTTCCTTCTTTTTCTTTCATGAAATATATAAAAAGTTCAAGTTTTTCGCCAGGGTCTTCAAGAGATTCAGTTAATACAGTAAAT
The DNA here is from genome assembly GCA_041654635.1 of Candidatus Muiribacteriota bacterium. GTDB lineage: Bacteria > Muiribacteriota > Muiribacteriia > Muiribacteriales > Muiribacteriaceae > JBAZDD01. Next base: position 2,250 of record JBAZDD010000270.1, on the reverse strand, counting down.
AAATTGTAAAACTCATCCACACTGAATATTTCAAAATCCTTTTTGTAAAAGTTTTTATTGATAAAATTAATGTTATCCTCAGAAAGAATGGTTTCAGCGGGATAAATCAATTTACCACCATCATCAGAAAGTCCTTCAGCAAGAATATCTCCAACATGTAATTCATTGGATTTTTTTGTAATTTTTATTTTATCACTTCCTGTATCAGGAATATTAACTTTTGAAATCATGGATATAACTTTTTCTTTTCTTGCTTTTCTCAACTCAATTTCTTTAAGAATCTGTGTAAAAGAAATTATATTTTCATTTTTTGCTGTTAAATCAATTTTAGGCGGAGGTTTCACACCATCTTTTTTATCAAGAATAGCACCCTTTATATCGTTAAGAATTTCATAAGCAAGATCTTTGTGTTCTTCTGAAGAAGCATAGAAATAAAGCATTTTTTTCATTTTTTCAATACCAATGCTTTTAAACATATTATGAATGAAAAGTTTTTTATCGTCTTCAAGAACTTCATAATAATCACCGAGTTTTGTAAAAAAAGTTTTGTTTTTTTCTTTGAATAATTCATTAAAGCGATTCAGAAGTAATTTTGATTCATTAAAATTTTCAATTTCAAATTCAACAAATGTTTTGAAAAGCTCAGTGAGATATCTTTCATAATCATATACTTCAAGAGCAGAAAGCGCAGTTTCTCTCATACCAATATCAAAATACATTAAAACAGTATCAAATATGCTGTCAGAATCTTCATTTGGAGGATTATTCTTAACATTTTCAATAATTTCTGTAAAGTGTTCCATGCTCTGAGGGTGATTTTTTAAAAGGTCTAACAGTTTTTTAAAATCATTTCCATTCAGAGCATTTTTTAATGTTCTTTTGAACTTTATTTCTTCTTCATTAACCACAATTTCTTCTGTTGGAACGACATATACCACTTCGATATTCTGCTGAAGAAAATTAATTTTTCTGTCATCAAGCTCAGTATCAACTTCGATAATTATCTGATGATTTCTGTAAACAGGTCCACCAATTTTCATTCCAATCTTTAAATCAGTTGAATTAACCGGTATTGAATCAGGATAAACTCTGTTCTGTCTAACGTTTGAAGCTTTTTTTATAAATTTAGAGCTGTCATCAGCAATTTCTTTATCATTCTTTTTTGAATCTTCTGAATTATCAGATATTTCAGTTTTTTTTCCTGAATTATTCAAATCATTTCTTTCAAGAATTTCATCAATATTCAATTTATTATCTAAATCAGTTAATTTACCCAAAAAATCTCCTATAAAATGCAGTTAATAAGTAATCCGTAATCCGTTATCCGTTAAAAGCTTTCCTGATTACGGCTCTAAAATCTTTGTTTTTTTCGGATCACTCATTACCCATCACTGATTACGCTCTTATCTTACTCACTTACTCACTGCTCTTAATATTCCTTAACCATTTCTGGTTTTTGAAGTCCTTCAACACATGCGTTGTAAAGTGCTTCCATCTCATTTTCACCAGGATATACAATAACAGGGGCAATAAAATCTACTCTTTCCTTAATCCATGGTACAAGATTATCTTTATCATAAGCAATCCCACCTGTAAGAACCACAGCATCAACCTCACCTTTCAAAGCAGCTGCAAGCGAACCTATTTCTTTTGAAACCTGATAAGCCATAGCCTCATATACAAGTTTAGCTTTCTCATCATTTGATTGAATCATCTGCTGAACTTCCAGACAGCTGTTAGTTCCAAGATAAGCAACAATACCACCTTTACCTTTTATTTTTTTCTTAATTTCATCCATTGTATATTTACCTGAAAAACACATTTTAACAAGTCCACCTATCGGAACCCCGCCAGAACGTTCTGGAGAAAATGGGCCATCACCATCTAGGGCATTGTTTACATCAACTACCAGCCCTCTGCTGTGGGCACCAACAGATACTCCCCCGCCCAGATGAGCAACAATCAAATTACATTCGTTATAATCTTTTCCAAGCTCTTTTGCAGCTCTTTTTGCTGAAGCTTTCTGGTTAAGAGCGTGAAATATAGATATTCTTTCAATATCAGGAATTCCAGATACTCTTGCAATATCATCAAGTTCATCTACAACCACTGGGTCGGCAATAAATGAAGGACAATTCGCAAGTTTGGCAAGTTCAAAAGCAAGAATAGCACCAAGATTTGAAGCATGTTCACCATATTTAGCTTCTTCGAGGTCTTTCAGCATATTCTCACTTACATTATAAACTCCAC
>JBAZDD010000269.1:0-3456 GCA_041654635.1 Candidatus Muiribacteriota bacterium | reverse complement strand
AAGATATGCAATAATATACCCTATTATTCCAAAAAACCATCCAAGAGTAAGAGAATGACTCCATTTTCTATGCCATGGAATAAAAAGAGCTTCTACCTGTTCTCCTTTTTTTCTGAATGAAAAATCAGAACCTGAGAAAATATCAATGTAGGTTTTGTGGTCATAAGAATGAAGCACGTTTGCATCAAGTTTTGCTTTTCCAACTTTTTTTCCCTGAAATTCTGTTCCAGGATATGGAAGCTTGGACATATTTACAATCGGACCAATTTCTACTACAACTTCTTTGTTTTTATTATCAAAATATACACTGTACTGTCTGTATAAATCTGCTGAAATTTTTACAGAATGAAGCATCAGACTGACTTCTTTATTCTCACGGTATGCAGTATTTATAGCATCCGCTACGGTTTCAGCCATTTCCTGAGGATCCATTTTTTCAGCATGTGGGTCAACCTCAAAATCAAACTTCTGCATAAATTTTGCAAATTTAAAATCAAGAGTATCTGGTAATACTCCAAATAAACCTGCAAGTGCTAAAATTGCAGAACTTTCATTTCCACTCATATGAACCACTCTTTCTATAAAAGTAGCTGCTGCAACACCAGAAATAAAATGTGATATACCTTTCATTATATTAACCCCAGATATCTAGCAATCACTGGACCAAATCCCAGCATATTGCATGTAATTGGGATAAGAAGTATTCCCATGCAGTTCATTCTTCGTGAATTAAACATTATCGGAATCAATCCTATACCCGTACAAATAATCATTATCGCAAATCCAAACCAGCCAGTTATTCCAAGCACAACCATTGTAATAATGATAAGTGTCAGATAGGAAACCAGTCTGTAATCATAAAACTGTATAAATTTAATTGTAAGTTTTGAAAGCAGTATCAGAAGAAAGAAAGAAATTCCTGCTGAAATTGCTATAAATCCTAATACTCTGTAATATGGTTCAACACCATATGGTCTGTAAACTGATGAAATCATCCACGCCATTCCACCTCTTGTCAATCCAGAACCTGGTATAAAAAGAAGCAAAAATGCACCTACATAATATGCAAACTTTGAAACACCCTGACTCATTACAAAAAGACGTTCATCTCTCTGTGCGGTTGCATGTCCAGCTAAAAGTCCACCAATACCACCTGTTACAATCGGGAAAATCGCCGCAAACATACCACCAAGCATTCCTGCGCCTGTTCCTCTTGATATAAGCTCCCAGTTAAGACTTGTGTTTTTTGCTATATGCTGTCTTGGAATACTTGTTCTTGAAATAACGTTTGTTATAACCCATGGAACTGCATAAAGACCTACAAAAGCAGGCATAATATTCTGAAATGCAAATTCTTCAGGAACCATAGGTTTATATACCATTATAAAACCTAAAAAACCTGAAAGAAACAGAGTAAACAAACCTGCTGTAATAGATTTCCAGCCCTCCATGAACTTCTGAAGCACTGTTCCTCTGTCACCGCCTTTAGGGAATTCGGATACAATAATATAAACTAAAATAACTGCAAGTATGCCTCCCATATGTGGTTGCAGCACTGTGCGCACAACTTTAACAATTATTGGCAGAACAGGAGCAAGAAGCAGCATTGAAAAAGCTGCACCAAGTCCACCAACACCTGTCAGTATTGCAGCTTCATAACCTCGTCCCTGCATAAGATATTTCTGACCTGGCATAACCATAAACATTGCAGCTTCATCTGGCGCACCTAAAAATATCGAAGGTACTGTATTCACTATTGAATAACCGACTACAAGCCCGGTAATCAGTGCAATAAAATTTTCTCCACCAATAAATGATACTCTTGACCATAAAATAATCAGGAAACCAGCAACATTATATATATGAAGAGCGGGTAAACAAGAAAGAAATGCGGATAAAATTGTACCTAATACAAGATATCCGAGAGCAACCAGCATGCCATCCATTACTTCCCTCCCAGTATTTGAATTTGAGCAGTATGTGCAGGAATTATTTCAATATTACCTTGATAAACATCTATTTTACCTTCAACAACTATTTCGGTTCCATCGCTTAAATTTTCCAATCCCGGCTCATGTTTAATAAGGTTATTCCACACAAGAAAATTCATTCTGTCTTTTTCATTATTATATCTTAAAACATATTTTACACCAGCGCCAAGTTTTGACCTGTTATAAACTTTTCCTGAAATTTTCAGAATTTTTCCTTTATGTTCACTGGTTACTGATTCAGTAAACATTTCAGTTTCAGTATTAAAATTCTGAACAGTTTTTGTGTTGGCTGAAACTGCTGTTTTTGAAAGCACCTGTAAATTTGAAGCACTTTTTAACACAAGTTGTGGAGCATTTCTATATATCTCAACCTCAGCTTTAATCTGAATGTTGAATCCAGGCTGTAAATCAGCATTTATTTTTTCAAGTACATCCTGCCATATAATTAAATCAATTTCTCCAAAATTATATGCTAAAAGAATTTTTTTAAGTTGAACTCCTCTGGATTCAAGATTAAAAATCTGATTAATTGTTCCGTTCAGTTCAACTACTCTTCCATTATATGCTGAGGTTATTTTTTCTGTTACTTTAGTAACCTGAGTCGATTGTTTTGGCTGACTTGACTGAGTTACAGTTGAAACCTGTCCTGTAAGTTTGAAATCTTCAGTGTTTTCTACAATCATCTGAAGGTTATCACGGTAAATATTTACTTTAATAACAGCTTCAAAATCAGCACCTTTTTTTAACCCGGAACCCGATACTGCTCTTATTCCATCAAGAACTTTTGTCCATATTGTAAGCTCACTGCTATTTCCGTTTTTGTCTAAAATTTTAATTCTTCCTGGAGCATTTGTGTTAGATGGTTCAACAACATCAACAATTCCAGTAATTTTTATTTTTTTGCCTTCATCAGCTTTGGTAATTAAATTAAAATTTTTAGCTTCAACTTTTTCTTCAATTGATTCAGCAGCAAGTTTTTTCCCAGTAAGTTTGAAGCTCCCCGGATAGTTAAGAATGAGCTGGGTTCTGTCTCTATATACATTTACATAAACTCTGGCTGTAAATTCAGCTCCCGATACAAAATTTTCTTTCTGTGATAATGTGATAGAATTTAATACGTTATTCCATACAGTAATTTCGCCTGATTTTCCATCTTCACTTTTAATTGTTATTCTGCCTGGTGCATTGGTAGGAGATGGCTCAATTCTATTTATAATACCTTTTATGTTAAAATATTTACCTTCATCTTCTTTTGAAATATCCCAGAAATTTTTATCTTCAACAGCTTCTCTGCCCGATATTTTAATATGTTCCGGAGCCTGAATGTAAAGAGCAAGACTTCTTCCTTCTTCTCTCACTCTCAAACTGCCTTTAATCTCAATTTCTTCGCCTGGCAGTGGATCCATACCCATTTCAAGAATATCTTCCGCAATATTGGAATAAGCTGTTACTCTTATTTCCTGAT
>JBAZDD010000268.1:0-3462 GCA_041654635.1 Candidatus Muiribacteriota bacterium | reverse complement strand
ATTCTTTTATTTCTCCGTTATTGTTCGTTTTAATTGTTTTTGTTCTTTGCTTTTAAGGTTTTTCCGCGATTCTTACGCGTTTCACACGCGCTTTATTCCCGGTTCTTACGCGTTTCACCCGCGTTTTATTCGCGTTCCATTCCCGTTTCACCCGCGTTTCATTCGCAGCTTCTAAGTTTTCACCTCAACTCTTTCTCAATATCAATTTTATTGAAGTAAGATTTAAACATAAAGTAAATAATTAAATTAAAAACAAGAAAAATACAGGTCAGATATACAAAGAAATAATTATCAAACTTGAGATGTAGTTTATCAACAAAATAAATTTCAGCAGGTATTGAAATTTTTCCATCCAATAAATTAATCAGAATATATGAAATAATCGAAGAACTGATATAAACTCCTGTAAAACTTGTCAAAAAAAATACATAAAATTTATTAACAAGTGTTTTTCTTGGTGTTCCATCTGCTATTACATAAGCAAATTCTTTTTTCTGATAATTTATTTTTGAAACAAAAAACAACCATATATTTCCAAAAAAAAGCATAAGTATGATTGCCGATATTATTAAACTTATAAGCTTTTCCATATTCAAAGCCGAAATAAGTGCTCTGTTGGATTCATAAACCGTTGAAAAATTATAAATTTGAAAATTATTTCTTAATTCTGCCGCAATTTTTTTTGTGTTTTTCAGTTTATTCAAAGAAATACCAACATTTTTAAACCCATCAGGAAGAAGAAAAAATACATTAAAATCATTTATATCCATAAAAATTGTATAATAATCAATATCATAAATTCCTGTTTCAAAAAATCCAGATACTCTGAAACTCATTTTTTCTTCAATATTTGAAAATTCAACATAATCCCCAGTTTCAAGCCCAAGAACCTTTTTAAAACCAATACCTGCAACCACATCTCCATAAGCAAAATCACCATTAACCATATATTTTTCAACTGGAGAATCCCCAGTTTTATAATCAAAGCCAAAAATATTAGCCCCAGTATAGTAATCATTATTTCTGATTAAAGCCTGTGAAGAAGAATGAGGTAATATACTGCTGATATTTTGAATATCTATTTTATTTTTCAATTCAATTATTTCTTCTTTTGAAAAAAGTCGCCCGTCTTTTTTATCTGCATTAATATGAAAAGAATTTATAAATAAATTTTCTGTAATAAAATTTCCATATCCTTCAAGCAATGAAACAATAAAAAAAAATACTGAAAGAAAAAAGAATGCAAAACACAGAAAAAAAATAAACTGAAGTTTTGAAGATTTCCAGATTAATTTATATATCATAAATACTCACCTAAAAAAGTGCTGTAAAATACAATGGGGTCAAACCTTTACTCTCCGGTTAAAGAGGGTTAAGATTTGACCCCATAATTGGTGGAGATGAGCGGGATCGAACCGCTGACCTCCTGCTTGCAAGGCAGGTGCTCTCCCAGTTGAGCTACATCCCCGTGATTTATGGTGGGCCTAACTGGAGTTGAACCAGTGACCTTACGCTTATCAGGCGTACGCTCTAACCACGGCTGAGCTATAGGCCCTAATCGTGTGATTAGAATATCATAGTTTTTTTAACAAAGTCAAGCTTTTTTTATAAAAACCACTTACCTTTTTTTCAGAACAAGTCCGCGTTTTACAACAGTTCTGACTGGATTAATTCCAAAATGATATGGAATATATTTATAGTTTGGAGCATTTAATATAATCAAATCGGCAAGTTTTCCTTTTTCAATACTTCCTGTTAAATGTGACAACCCCATGGCATAAGCCCCATTTAACGTGCTTGCTGTAATCACTTCCGCTGGTAACATTTTCATATATTGACATGAAATATGCATTGTGAGAAATAGATTTTCACAGTAACAGCTACCTGGATTAAAATCACTAGCCAGTGCAACCGGGACATTATATTCATCTATTATTTTTCTTGCAGGTGGATATTCGGTCGAGGCTAAATTATACATTGTTGCAGGAAGCAGAGTTGCTATTGTGTTCCCTTTTTTCATTTTTTGGAGTCCCTGATCTGAAACTTTCATTAAATGATCTGCTGAAATTGCACCAATTTCTCCTGCAACTTCTGCTGCTGCCGAATATTCAAGTTCATCAGCATGCATTTTAGGTATTAATCCATGTTTTTTTGCTTCAAGCAGATGTTTTCTTGCTTCATCAGGAGTAAAAACACCTTTTTCACAGAAAATATCACAAAAATCTGCAAGTTTTTCTTTAGATACTTCAGGAAGAACTTTTTTATTCAGAAATTCAATAAAATCATTATTGGTTTCAAATTCAGCAGGTCTTGAATGAGCCCCCATAAATGTTGTTCTGATTTCAGGATTTATACTTTTCAATTTTTTTGCAACTCTGAGCTGTTTGAGCTCAGTTTCAATATCCAGACCATATCCACTTTTTATTTCTACTGATGTTGTTCCATAATTATAAAAATCATCCAGCCTTTTTAGACTTATATTGTATAAGTCTTTTTCAGATATTTTTCTTGTAGCTTTTACAGAAGAAGCAATTCCACCACCTGACTGCATTATTTCCATATAGCTTTTACCCATTACACGCATTTCAAATTCATTTTCACGCGAGCCTGCAAATACAAGATGAGTATGACTGTCGCATAATCCCGGCATAACAACACAGTTTTCAGCATCTATTATTTCTATATCAGCGTTATTTTTTATAAAATCATCTGTTTTCTGAGAAGGTATTATGTCAAATATTTTTTCATCTTTTATAATTATTGAATGATTATTAAGTATGTCAAGATTCTGCATTTCTTTTCCCATTCTGGGGATTCCGCTATTTTTTATCTGAAGAATCTCAGAAGCATTAATAATTATTTTAAACATAAAACCTCCAACTCGCTTGTGCTCGTGTAATGTTATCTTTCGATAACATGTGATGGCTTTCAGCCATGTAAAGACACCAAATGGTGTCAGTAAAGTTGACTATCGTCAACAGTCTAAAATCCGGGCAGAACATGTTCTGCCCCTACAAAAGCTTAAAGGCAATATAAACACAGTGAATAAGCTACAGGGTCTGCGACCCTCAGTGAGAAAAAAAGTGATGAGTTATCAGTAATCCGTAATCCGTAATCCGTAAACGGTCTTAAAGGCATTGTTTTTCGGATCACTCATTACCCATCACTGATTACGCTTTTATCTTACTCACTTACTCACTGCTTTACCTTTCACTTAGGGGTCAAGTCTCAACATTACGACATTTTATAAAAATGTGCGAATGATCGAGAACTTGACCCCGACTCACTGCTACTATTAGTAATTAAGAAATGGTATTTTTACATCTTTTTCATTTGCGCAGTTTACCGCTATATCATATCCAGCATCGACATGTCTTACCACTCCCATTCCCGGGTCTGATTTTAATACTCTGCTTAATCTTTCGGCAGCATCATCTGTTCCGTCAGCTACAATAACCATTC
>JBAZDD010000267.1:0-3467 GCA_041654635.1 Candidatus Muiribacteriota bacterium | reverse complement strand
TTTAATAAATTCCCAGTCCTGAGTCATAATGTCATAATCACCTGTTCCAACAGCCATACTTCCCACTCCAGAACCCATAAGTTCACCTGGAATAATTCCCGCAACACCTATTTCAAGTATTTTATCTTTTTTTAAGGTTTTCTCTTTAATATTCATTTTTTTAAGAAGTTCTGGTGAAAGATTCCAGCATTTTACATTTGGAAAATCGATAAGTTTCAACCCCTGACCAAAACCTTTAATAAGTATTTCATCTTTAAGAGTCATTTTTTCCATTACTTTTTTAGGAAAATCGATAATAACATGTTCAATTCCACCATGATGACCAGTTACCACACCTTTTTTTCCAACAATGGTTTTATCCATTGCGCCAACAATAGTAGCTTCATTACCAATACATGGATAAAAATTATATCCTGTGTTTAATCCGCCATATCTTTCTTTTTCATCAGCAGCGGATGAAACTCCTGGTTCAATATGATCGCCTTCCCATCCATAAACGCTGTCTCCGATTCTAACGTTATATACAATACCACCTGTTCCGGGTAGTGCAAAAGATTTTCCTTCATGGTCAACCGAAGGAGAAGCTGATCGTTTCCATGGATTTGCAACTTTTCCCTGAACTGACATCATAACAAGATTTTTTTCATTTGTTTTTAACATTCTTATACCCCCAGTTTTTTTTCATATTTTATCATAATTTGAATTTTTTTTCATTAAGCGTTAAAATTATTTCATGACTGACAATAAAACCACAATAGAAGATTTAAAGAAATTTATCGATGTTTTTGTTGAAGAAAGAAACTGGAAACAGTTTCATACTCCTAAAAATCTGTCAATGTCAATTTCAATTGAAGCGGCTGAACTTATGGAAAATTTTCAATGGCTTGAAAGCGCAAAATCTCATGATATTGTAAATGACAAAGCAAATTTTGAAAATGTTAAAGATGAGATTTCAGATATAGTGGTTTACTGTATTAATTTAGCAAATGTTCTGAATATTGACTTAGCTGAATCTATTGAACATAAAATGAAAAAAAACCGTAAAAAATATCCGGTAGAAAAAGCAAAGGGAAGCAGTAGAAAATATAATCAACTATAATGTTCTGTATATCAATTGATTTTGAAAACTGGTTTCACTCACCTCTTTATAATGGCAGCTGCTGCCATGAAAATATGGAAGAGAAAGCAGAGGCAATTCTTAATATACTTGAAAAAACCAGTTCAAAAGCAAGTTTTTACGTTGTCGGAAACACTGTTAAAACAATAAAAAAAACGTTAATAAAAATATCCGAAAAACACGAAATAGCATTTCATTCTGAAGACCACACCCTGCTTTATCATCAGTGCAGTAAAAAATATTTTAATCAGCTTAAATACTGGAAAAATTTCCTTGAGGATGTAACTGGAAAACCTGTTAAAGGACACAGAGCCCCTGCATGGTCTTTAACTCCGAATAATAACTGGCTTTTTGACAGTCTTATAGAAGCTGGATTCATTTATGATAATTCATATCATAAAATGTTTTTTGGCACCCCTTTATGGAATAAAATCACCCTTGACAAATCTGGTTTATGGATTATTCCTCAGCCTGATTTCAGTTTTATGAACTTTCATTTACCTTTTTCAGGAAGTTTTCTTTTCAGAATTAATTCAGTAAAAATTCTTGAAAAAATGTTCAGATTAACTGAAAAAAAATACGGTTATTCAATTCTTTATACCCATCCATGGGAAATTTGCCCGCCAAATTCAAAAACACTTCATATTCCACAACTGCTTAAATTTTATAATCTTAGTTTTACAAAAAACAATAAGCTTAAGTTTGAAAAAGTAATCAATCAGCTAAAGCCGGGACATACAGTTGGAGAGTTGTTGGAGAAACCTAAATTTAAAGTTGAAAAAATAACTAAATATTAGTTTAAAACATTTTACCAGTCATTTCTATTGTTAAAAAGTTCAATTGTAGGGATCTGACCCCACACGGGTTTTCTTTATTATCCAGATTCCTTTTTTCTCCCAGTCGTTTTCGTATGTCCAGCTTTCTTCTGGTCCTTTTCTATCTGTCATTTTTATTCCTGTTTTTTCTTCTTTATTGAAATAGGTGTCTTTTCCATCGAATTCTTTTAATATTTTTCCATCTACACTGTATTGTCTTATTGTCCTTGCTCGAGTTTTCATATCTTGAATAATAAAATATACTTCATTTCCAGTTTTTGTAATATAATAATTATTGTTTTCAGTTCTTGTACTTCCTAATTTGAAATTATTTATTTCAATTCCGTTTTTATCTTTCACACTTACACACATAAAACCATCTTGACCGAATAATTCATAAAAATTCCCTTGTCCATCATAATATCTACTTGGTCTATATTCTATAAATTCTCCGTTTTTACTTATTATATGTCTATGATTTATTACAATGTTTTCTGAGTTATCAAAATACATTGATGATGTATAACCTAACATATTTGCACCGGGTAATTTTGTTAAATCTTTTTCCCATATAATTTTTCCCTGATTAGATAATTTTACTAATTTCCAGCCTAAATATTTTCTTGTTATTTTTTCATTTATTATTTCAGGTTCGTTTGCATATAAATAAAAATATCCATCATCATCCAATAATAATCCACCTCTTTTTATTCCTTTTTTTTCAAAAATTATTGTTTCTATTAATTCACCTTCCTTTGTATATTTATTTAACACTACTGAAAGTTCTTTTGTTTCTGCTGGTTGAATATATATGTATTTTTTATCATATTTCATCATACCACTGTAAAATGGTGCATTACTTAAATAATTTTTATCGTAACTAAAATGCTCACTCATATCTATAAAAAATATTTTTTCAGATTTGTATTCACTTGCTGTTATTAAAAATGAACCCACTACTATTAAAAATATTATTAAAAATTGTTTTCTCATTTTTTACCTCCGTTTATTTCTCTGAATCTTTTTATTACAAATCTCTGATTTTTATTAGTTTCTATCATTTTATTATTTTCTTTATTAAATGTATAAAATAAACAATGTAATGGCCAGTTTTGTTCAAATCCTAAAACACCTTGATTATTAAAATCATCTATATATGTTTTCATTCCATTTGTATGGATTATATTATCATAAGGGTCAAGATAATTTCTTATTCCTTTTTCTTCTGAATCGCTTAAAAATATTGCTACATGATCAAAAGTTCCATCATTTTTCCAGTCAAATACAATTATATCGCCAGGGCGAATATGTCTTCCAATTTCAATAGCTCTTTCCATATTTACATCATCTTCCCCCGGTCTTTCATGCCATAGTTCAATTACCGGTTCATCTGTTCTTTGAACTGGTTCATCTGTTTCATCAGCTTTCATTTTAAAATAAAATTTCTGATTATTTATATTATACCCTGTCATTGCAGGGTCATTGTATATTTGCCCGTGAGATACTCTCGTTACATTTTTAGATATTCCAGTTGC
>JBAZDD010000266.1:0-3473 GCA_041654635.1 Candidatus Muiribacteriota bacterium | reverse complement strand
GGATAAAACGCGGATAAAACGCGGATAAAACGCGGATAAAACGCGGGTGAAACGCGGGTGAAACGGGGATAAACCTTAGGAGCCGTAATCAGTAATCGGTAATCCGTGATCCGTAAAAGCAAAAACTTAAGAGCAGTGAGAAGTGAGAAGTATAAAAGATAAGAGCGTAATCAGTTATGAGTAATGAGTAATCTGAAAAAACAAGAACCTAAGAACAGTGAGATGTGAGACGAAAAAAACAAAAATTGAAACATAAATCAGGGACAGGGAGCAAAAAGCTTTAATGAAAAGATTTGGTGTTTTTTTAAGAATTATTGGAATTGTTTTATTTATTTATCTTTTATCCCAGTCAGATTTAAAAATAATTTTAAACAATATAAAATCAATCAAACCAGTTTATGTTATAATCTGCTGTTTTATAATGTTTCTTTCAATTTTTATCAGAGCATTACGTTCATATATTATTTTCAATAAAGTTAATCATACTGAGCATAAAATTTCATACATTGAAAATTTCATGATTTATATGTCAGGTCTTTTTTTTGGTGGGGCTACACCTTCAAAAGTTGGGGAATTAATAAAAGTCAGGTATTTTAAAAAAATTGGTAAAGGGAATGCTTTTTACGTTGTAATAATGGATAGAATATGGGATGTTTTTTATATTCTATTATTTGCATGGCTTTCTTTTTATTTTCTTAATTTAATTAAAATATTTTATATTTCAACAATAGCTGCTTTTATCAGTTTTGCCTGTTTTTTTATTTTCAAAAATAAAATTATCACTTTTATCAAACAGAAAATCCCATTTTCTGAAAAATATCTTAAACATAATTTGAAAGAATTAACTTATTTAACAATAATCACTCTAATCAGTAATTTTTTATATTTTGCTTGGTATTATGCTGTTTTTCTGAGTATGGATATTAATCTTCCATTTTTTAAAATGTTCTGGCTTCAGTCATTTACATTATTTATTTCAGTTCTTCCTATTTCAATTTTAGGAGTGGGTACGCGTGAAGCTGTGAATATACATTTTTTAGCTGAATATGGGTTTAATAATGAATATATTCTTTCTCTTGGTTTTGTGGTAATGTTTTATTATATAGTTGTTATGATAACAGGTTTTCTGATATGGTTGTATTTTGAACATTTTATTAAAAGGAGACCAGATTTTTATGAGATTTAAAAATATTATGTTACTTTTATTTACAGGACTTATTCTGCTTTCGGGTTGCACACCATACAATATGCTTGATGATGAAGGAAAAATTACTTATGTGCTTAATAAATACAAAAATTACATAAGAAAAGATAAAATGGAAGATGCTTATTCTCTTTTGACTTTTGTTCATCATCCTGAAAGAGATAATTTTGAAATGTTTAAACTGGCTCAGGGACTTATTAACAGAAATTATAAAAAAGTTGAGTATGAAATAAATGAAATAAATATAGATGAAAATGTTGCGTCAGTAAAAGTTGATATAATTTTTGTTCCTCCAACAAAAGACCGACCCCATATTAAAGTTGAAAGTCAGATGTTTTTTTATAAACCAGATAACAGCGAAATATGGTTTCTTGTATCAGGGAATCAGGATTCAAGAATGCTTTTTATCCAAAAAATTTCAGATAAATTTCCACTTATTGAAGATAAAACACTTTACTTAAAAGACGGGAGTTGGGTCGAAGAACTGTGAGTCTTTACTACATTAATCTGCTGCTTCTTTTTATTTTGTTTCTTTTAAAGCCTGTGGCAGTTCTTGCAGTAGGTATTATTGCACTTAACGGGTTTCTTATTTCATGCAAAAGAGAAATTACTCAGATTCTTGTTTATGGAGTGTCTTTTTTTTATATTAAAATTCTCGGCGGCTATTTTTTCGGAGCAAAACTGTCTTCAATACTTATTTATATTGCAATAGAGACCAGTATTCTTATTTTATATTTTATTTATCGAAAATCTTATCGTGACCATAAATATATTATTCAGGAAACATTTCCAACTTATGTTTTAACATATATTCTTTTCTTTGCTGTTATACTTTCATTCTTTTCAACATATTATAATTTTTCAGATGCAGCTTTTCATTATTCGCTTATAAATAAAACAATACTTGAGGATAGATTGATTAATCATGATCCTTTTTATGGTAGTGATTTTTATGACCCACGTTATTCTTACAGTTTTATAGGACCTCTTTCAGCTTTGCTTGCAAGATTAGTTATGGTTACAGGATTAGAGCGTATCGATTCAACAAATATTGTATGGGATTCTTTTCATATAATTCTTTTTTTTCTGGCTAATCTTGTTTTATATGAGGTGGTAACTATTTATTCAGGTAAAAAAACTGCTTTTAACACGCTGTTTATTTTTTTTATATTATTTGTGCTGGTGAGAGCCTCCGGCTATCGTGGTTATGGTTTTTCTCTTGCAAATTATCCTTCTGCGTGGATGGTATGGCTATTTTTTCCAGTTTATTTTCTTTTTTATAAAACGTCGACAAAAATTGACATAATATTTTTATCATTCATTACTGGTGGAATTCATCTTTTTTATAATATATTTTTTTTCCCTGTTATTTTACTTGGCATATTAACGAAAAATAAAGAAAGAAGAAATGATTATATTATAAAATCGGCTCTTTATGCAGGTGTAACCTCTATTTTTGTTTATGTAAAATATTTTTATCATTCATTTAAAACAGAAAATACATTTTTTATTTCTTCATTAAACATAGACAGATGGTTTAATTTTTCAAATGCTCAGATTCTTATTCCTGGATTTTTACCAGTTCTGTCAATTATAATTCTTTTTTATTTCAGAAATCTTTTTAAAAGAAAAAGAATTTTTTTCATCTGGTTTGGAATAGTTACAGTATTTGCCTTTTTTGCTCCTGAAATATCAGGCTTTTTAAATTATAATACCCAAAAATTCAACAGAATTTATCAACTTTTTCCAGTTCTTTTTGTAATTCCTGCTTTGTTTACTCTGCTCTGGAGAAAATACAGAAAATATTATGTTTATGTAATGCTTTTTATTCTGATTGCAGGTACGGTTAAAACATATTTTTTTATGCCAGAAAGTGGTGTTGAACATATAAAACCTCTGGCTAAAATTTTTTCAAAAATACCAGAAAAATCACTTGTTCTTGCAGATGAAGAAGTTTCAATGCTTATCAGTTCGGTTGGATTATCAGATGTTGTTTATGTTTATAGAGAGTATTCCTCGCCAGCTGTTAGTGAAATTGAACTGAGACAGGAAGCTTATTACAGATTGCTTACAACAGGGGATAATTATTTTAAAGCTGATTTTGCAGTTATTCCGCCCTCTAAAAGAGAATTTATTAATAATAACATTGATTTTAAAGATATAGGAGGGGGATTTTGTCTGATAGAATTAAAAAAATAGTTTTAATAATATGTGTTCTTTTTACTGGAATTGTTTTTTATATAAACATTGCACCTGGACTTAATACAAG
>JBAZDD010000265.1:0-3495 GCA_041654635.1 Candidatus Muiribacteriota bacterium | reverse complement strand
AATGTTAGAGATTACAAATGGTAAATTTGATAAAGAGCTTTTAAATAATATAGAATTTTTAAAAGAACTTGATTTTTTTCCTAAAAATCCAAATTATTTTCGCATAAGTAAAGCCTATAGAGAAACGGAGTTCTTTTTACTTTCATTTTTAGAGTCAAAAATTAATAATAAAGAAGTTTTTAATTTTAATAAAAATAAAATCGATATGATGAATTTATTTTTAATGAATCAGAAAAGTGAAAAGATTTCAAAATTTATAATTTAAAATTTCAGATTTGAATATTTGACTTAATTTGAAAGGCATTTTATAATTAAAATATGTTTGACACAAAAATATATTTTGAAAAATCAAAAGAATCTTTTGAAAGTTCAATTTTATGTGGAGAAAACAAATTATATAATTCGTGGGCAAACCGGGCTTATTATTCAATGTATATATTATGTTCAATAATTTTATCTAAGATGGGTATAAATCCAGATGGTAAAAATCATCAATCAAATACATGTTATTATACCCATAAACAAGTTACAGAACAATTGAATTTTCGTTTTAGAAAAGATAAAAAATTTAATAAGTTAAAGATTAATCGATTATTTAACGATTTATTAAATAATAGAGGAATAGCTGATTATGATCCAAATAGAAATGTAGATGAATTTATGTATAAAAATATTAAAAGTAATTTTAAAGATGCTTATTTGGAATTAGAAGGCAATTTACCAAGAATCTGAAAAGAGGGAAAATGTTAACTATTTTATTAAAAGACATTATCGAAAAGATTAATAACAAAAATATAATAGTAGAATATGAAAAAAGAAAAGTAATGAATTTTTGTAATGAAATTGAGCAAATAGATTATATTAATATTTACTCTTTATCAAAACAAACAGATATCTCTTTGTATGATCTAAAAGAACTTGTATATGATTATTTAGAAGAAAAAGAATTTTTTTCAGTTATTGTCGATTATTTTTATTTTGATTGGGTGAAGGAAAATCGTAAAGATTTAATTAAAGGGATTAAAAAACTATCAATTTCATGTTGTTTTGATAATTTTATTGTTTTAGATAAATTTAGTATTAAACAAAATATTATTATTGCTGACAAAGAAAAAAATATTATTTTAAAAGATTTTAAAGACGATAAAGTTGCTTTTAATAATTTTTCTTATGTTTTTAATCCGGGCAATACTAATTTAGAAAATGTCATAATAACTGATAAGAAAATATCAAATAATAAATTAATAGGAAAGGCAGCATGAAAAATAAAATTGAAAGTAATTATTTGAAGTTTTTAGGTTATAAAATTTCAAAAATGAAAATTGAAATTGCTGAGGATTTTAATTTTGAAAAAGAAAGTGAATTAGATATTGGAATTGCTAAAAAATTTGAAATAGAAGAAAACATTTCTAACTTACAATTAAATCTTCATATTTCAAATAAAAATAACTCTTTAAATATAGAAATGGATTCGATTGGTGGTTTTGAAAAAGGAAAAAAAGTATCTGAAGAAGATTTTAAAAAATTTATGACAGTTAATGCTCCTTCAATACTTTTCCCTTACCTTCGTTCAACTTTAACAAGTGTAACATCCCAGATGGGAATTAATCCAATAATACTTCCTACAATAAATTTTTCAACAGAAAAATGAAATTCACTCCGCTGGCTCTATATGTATTATTATATCCACTATCTCAGGGATTTCATCAAGCATTTCCTGCTTCAGAGCACCAGCAATAGAATGAGCCTGACTTATTTTCATATCCGGATCAAACTCAAGATGAAGATCGACACACACATCATTCCCGGTATAGCGAGTTCTGATTTTATGAATATCTTTAATCTCAGGATTTTTTTTAGCAATTTTTTCAAGAGTTTCAACAATAATATCAGGAGCAGCTTTGTCAGTCATAACACTGAAAGCATCATAAATAAAATTAGCAGAAACTTTAAAAAGAATAACACTGACAATAACAGCACCAATTAAATCAACAAATTCCCAGCCTGGAATATATATTGCAATGACAAGTGAAACCAGAACAGGAATAGATGAAAGAGAGTCAGTCCTGTGATGCCAGGCGTTAGCAGTAACAGCAGAAGAATTAATCTTTTTGCCGACAAATCTTGTTTTCCAGTATAATAATTCTTTAAAAACAATTGAACAGAGTGTGATAATAATAGTTATAAAAGCAGGAGCATAAGACTCTCTGCCCCCTCTTAACCCATCAAGAGCTCGATAAACAATAGTTACAGCAGCACCAAAAAGCATTAAACCTAAAAAAGCAGTGACAAGATTTTCAATTCTGCGATGACCATAAGGATGTTTTTTATCAGGAGGTTTAGTCCAGTATTTTGCACCAGCGTAAATTGCAAAATCTGAAAAAAGGTCTGAAAAAGTATGAATACCATCAGCAACAAGTGCATGAGAACACCCGTAAATTCCCCCGAAGATTTTAGCAAATCCAAGAAGTAAATTAATAAAAATGCTTAATAAAGTAATTTTTTTTATTTCATTAAAGTATGCTGACATACTTTTTATCAAAAATTCTTTCACAATAGTGACATTTGAATTTTTTACCTTTATTTTCAGAATAAAAAACAGACTCCACTTTTTCAACCCTTGTAACACACATTGGATTAGGACATTTAATCAGAGCTTTTATTTTACCAGGCACTTTAGCAATATGTTTGTTAACAAGTTCACCTTTTTTTATAATGTTAATAGTTGCTTCAGGAGCGATAAGTCCGATTTTATTCAAATCCTCAGCAGAAAGCTCTTTGTTTTCAATTTTAATAACATCTTTTTTGCCATATTTTGAACTTGCAAGATTGACACCCATGGTAATTAAACCATCATGTTCCTTATCAAGACCAAGAACTTTTAAAACATCAACAGCAAGCTTATTTGGTATATGGTCAATAACAATACCATCTTCAATTTTATAAACTTTATAAGGTCTTGCCATTATTTTAACCCTCCTGTAAGTAAACCTAAAAGAGCCTGTCTTACCGGAACCCCGTTTGCAGCCTGTTCAAAATAGTAAGCATATGGAGTAGAATCCACTTCTGTAGCAATTTCATCAACACGTGGAAGTGGATGCATTATTCTGAAACTGTCTTTAACATCATTAAGCATGGATTTATCTAAAACATAAACACCACGGACTTTTTCATAATCAGTTTTATCAGGGAATCTCTCAGCCTGAATACGTGTCATATAAAGAATATCAAGCTTGTCGATAACTTCCTGTATTTCTTTATGCTCACTGAATTTAATTTTATTCTTCTTTAATTCTTCTTTGATATAATCAGGCATATTTAAAGAATCAGGAGAGATAAAATATAAAGTGCAGTTATATTTGGCAAGCGCACTGGCAAGAGAATGAACCGTTCTGCCGTATTTAAGATCACCTGCCATAGCAACATGAAGATTATCAATTTTATTCTGAGTTTTTTTAATAGAAAATAAATCTAAAAGAGTCTGTGTAGGATGCT
>JBAZDD010000264.1:0-3547 GCA_041654635.1 Candidatus Muiribacteriota bacterium | reverse complement strand
TGTTTATTTTCGTTGTATTTTTCTTCTTCAAATTTAAGCGAAAAAATTTCTGGTTTAAATCCGTTTTCAGCAAGAGAAACTAAAATTGAAGAAGAATCTATTCCACCTGAATAAAAAATTATTGGATTTTTTGATAAATTAAGATTATTTATACTCTGATTCAGCATCGTCTTTAAGCTTGATATTTCAGGTTCGGGGTTTTCAATAATTTGATTATCAAATTCATGATATTTTATCAGTTCTGATTTTTTTTCTGTTACTTTTAAAACACAACCTGGTGGCAGTTTTTTAACATTCTGGTAAATTGTTTTATAATCACCTGAAAAGCCATATTTTAAATAAAGTGCAACATTTTTAATATCAAATTTATTGTCTGTATTTTCTATAAGATAGCTATAACTGTCACTGAAAAAAATATTTTCTTCAGATTTTTTATAATATATATCCCCATATCCATAAATATCAGTTATCAGATAAAGTGTTTTGGTATTTTTAATATAAATACTGGCTTTAAAAGGTAGTGTAATTTCGGATAAAACATCAAATTTCTCATGCTCTAATGCTTTATTAATTGTTTTCTGCAAAAGTATATTATCAAAATTTTGAGCACAATATATTGAATTTACTGAAATATCATTTTCAATTCCAGTTTTTTCAAAATATGTTCCGTCAGATTTATAATACCCTTTCATTTAAAAACCTTTCAAGTTCAGTATTTTGGATTTCTTCATCTTTCAACATTTGAAGTGCCTGTTTATAATCACCTTTATCTTTTAATGTATAAATAATTTCTGTAGCTATTATAATTCTGTTTAAATGCTGTTTTTCTAGTAATAGATTAAATATTTCTAATGCTTTTTCATATTTTTTGTTTTCTCTGTATAATACACCAAGTCTTATTCTGTATTCAGGATTTTCATTGAATAATTCTGATTTTTTTTCCATATTTTCAATTAACTGATTTTTTAATACTTTTTCATGATTTTTTATATCATAATCCCCTTGTGCTGTTTTAAAAACTGATATTGTTGAAGGAACAAGTTTTTTAAACTTTTCAAAAAAATAATCGAATTTATCTATGTTTTTATTAAACTCAAATCCTCTCATAAGCAGAAGATAAAGATAAGGATCATCTGCCGTTTTTAAAAATTCTGAAAGATTTGACAGCTTCTGATTGTTTTTATCATATTTTAAAATAAATCTCTCCCAGCTTATTCTATATTTTGAAGCTTCTTTAGCTAAAAATTCTGGAGAAAATTCTGTTTTAATAAAATCTGGAAGATTTCTTAACATAATAATCTCATCAACAAGCCATTCCTGATTATATGGATTTAACAACTCTCTATTCTTTGTTAAAAACTCTCTTGACACTCTTATTCTTTTATCACAACCAAAACATTTTTCAGGGATATTGGAATAATTGCCTGATAATACTTCTTTTTTTAATTTTTCTATTTTTTCATTTGGAATTTTCACTTTATCACAACCTGTAAAAATCCCGTGTTCGAAAAAATAAATATGCTCAAACATAAAACTGCATGGTTCGAAATCATTGTTACTTTTTGTTTTAACGAATTTTATTTCAGGGAAACTTAACACTTGATTATAATTTACTGAAGCAATATAATTATCTATCTGTTCTTTACTTAACGGATATTTTTCATAACTTCTGCAGTTACTGCAATTTTGGGGATTTAAAAATTCACCATTAATATGGGACATTCTCCACTTAACTGCCTGCGGATTATTAATAAAAATTTCTGTAAAAGTATTTTCTGTTAAATTCCCATAAACATTCTCAGATTGTCTATCCCAGCAACAAAGAACCAGATTACCTTCAAAATCCACTATCGGACTTCGCCATAATGCCGGGCACGGTTTTCTGTGTTCTACATTTTCAATAATTTCTGTTGCATGTTCAGGAATTTCTTTTAATAAATTTTTATATAAAGGCTGACTTAAAAAATTTTTATAAATATTATTCTTATCTTTTTTTTCTGTAATAAGTTCAACATATTCTAAAGAACACTCAGCCAGTTTACCTAATTTAATACCGACATCTGTTTCTCTTACAAAAGAAATTTTATTTTTATCAAAAAACCCTTTCCATTTATCATCAAAATCCGTACCCTCATTCTGAGTTTCTTCTGTTACAATAAACTGTATGCCTGTAAAAATTTTGCCGGTTAATTTCTCTTCACTTATTTTTGATATAAAATATTTGATATTATTTTCTGTTTTTTCTAAAACATCACTTCCTTTGATTTTTGTATAAGTTTCTTTGTTTGAAGCTCCTGCTGAAAAATAAACAAATATTTCTGGCTGATTTTTACTTGATTTATAAAAATTTATAAAATTATCGCTGAAGCTCTTATCCCATAAAGTGCCGTTTGAAAAAATATATATATTTTTAAATTTTTGTTTTGTATGGCAGATAGAATATTCAATCATTTTTATAAAATCTGGATTTATAAGGGGCTCGCCATAACCGCCAAAAGCAAATGTTTCTGTTTTAATATTAATATTATCAACACATTTTTTAAAAGTTTCAAAACTCATATTTTTAGTCTGTTTTAAATTTTTATTTTTGTTTTCAGGGCAATAGTAACAGTTAAGATTACATTTGTTTGAAACAGCCCACATTAAAAATACATCATTAAATTCGTATTTTTCACAATTGTTTAAATCCGATGTAATAATATTTTCAATATTGTTCTGTTTTATAAAATTTTTAAAAATTTCTTTATTTTTAATTACAACATTCTGATAATCAAGTTTATATCCAAGTAATTCTCTGTTTTTATAGATTTTATAATATTTTTCATTGTCAGTATTATTTAAATAACAAAGAATTTCGTCATCGCTCATGACATCGATTTCAAAACCAAGACAGTCATAACATTTAGATGGATTATTAAACTCACCCGTTATATGAGAAAGTCTGAAAGAATGAGCTTTATTTGAATAAAAAAGCTTGCTGAATTTATTATCGGTCAAATCACCATAAACTGCTTCCCCTTTGATATCACGACAGCATATTGAAAGAAATCCCGCAGCTGTTATAAATGGTTGTTTCCATAAAGCTCCACAGGGGACTCTATTTTTAAAATCCTTTTTTTCAAGATGATTTTCAACCATCATACACTGTTTTGTCATTAAATTTTCAAGCTCTGAAAGATTATTACTCTTTAAATTTTTTATATATATCTCTCTGCTTTCTTTCTGCTGAGGTGTCAGAGCTTCAATAATATCAATACCAAGAGGGGTTTCTGTTGAAAGTTCAAGCCCTGCATTTACTTCAAAAGTCCAGTTTTTGCCAAATTTTTCAAATTCACTTTTCCAGAAATTTACAAAAACTTTCGTATCATCAAAACTTTCTTTTACAACAATAAATTGAACAGCAGCTCTGACTTTATTCCACAAATTATTTGATTTTACCTGGTTTAAAAAATATATAATATTTGTTTTTACAATGTTTAATGAATCGCTGTTTTTTAATTTTTTATAAGTGTTTTGATTGTCAGTTCCTACAGAAAAAATAAAATAT
>JBAZDD010000263.1:0-3558 GCA_041654635.1 Candidatus Muiribacteriota bacterium | reverse complement strand
AACCAGTAAATAACTCAAATCAGATAGAATTTACCCTGCTTGAAGGCGATTACATGGAACCAATAATTACATCCAAAGTAACATTTGATGTAAAAGAAGCGAGGGGTCTGATCGCCAAAGTAAGCTCAAGTTTGGGTGCGATACAAACCCCGGCTGGAAGAATTGTATCTCGAACAGTAATACTAACCGGACAGAACGAAGTCCCAATAATGATAGTAAACGAAAAAGGAGAAAGAATAGAAAAAATCCCAATGATTGATGCTGTTAATTTAGATGGTAAAAATATGGGTAAAGATAAATTTCATGATGACCCTTTTAGGATTACTTTAGAATTTCAAAATTTTTTTGCAGAGCCAATAGAAAAAGTTGAAGCTACAATTCTTCTTGATGGCAGAGCTTATTTTTTAAGCATGGAAGAAGAATACACTAATTCAGGAGTTTTAAAAGGAAATTATCTTGATATTGTTTTTGAATTATATTTTGAAAAAACAGCTGTACCACCACCACCACCACCAGCATTAACAAGTTTTAGAGAACAATATTTTAAAATTAATCAGCTTTTTATAAATGGCGAAAATTTTTTAAAAGATAATTTTGAAATACCACAATATATATTGAATGAAAAAAGAATAGCTTCAAATATGATAGTTAAAGATGAAGATATTGAAAATCTGGATCAAAGACAATTTGTTTCAAAAAATAGTAAATTTAAAATATTAATAAATGAAACAGGGAACAATTCAGATGAAATAGAAGTTGTTGTAAACACTTTTTTCAGTAATGGAAAATATGCAAAAAGAACAAATTATATAAAATTATATAAAACAGTTTATGGAGCATTTGAATCCGAATATTTTTATCTAACTGGAAATGATTATGTTGGAAGTATTGTTAAAATGAATGGAGAAGATTATAAAGTTATAAAAGTAGATTATTTAAAAGAAAATTTTGACAGATTAGAAATAGTATATAATTTACGAAAATTACGTCCAAAAACCGGAAAACTTATGTATGCTGTATTGGATTTTAATTTTTGGGAACAAAGTTATATTTTTGGTGAAGAAATTTTCAAAGAAACAATTGAAATAATGGAAGATTTATTGGGATATTCAGTGACGGTAGATTTATCCCCAACAAAAGAAAAGTTTTTAAGTGAAGTAGGAAAAAATAAATTTAGTTCATATTATATAAATTGCCACGGAACTCATGATTTGCCTAATATAGATCCAAAATTTTATTCCATTGTTTTAGGAAATAATCGTTCAGAGATTGATACTGAAGATATCTCAAATTTAAATTTGAAACAGAGTGAATTTATTTTTTTTAATAGTTGTGGTTCTGGATTACCTTCAGATTATAATTTAGATTTCGATTTTCCAAGTGGTTTTAATACAGAAACATATTTTGGTTGGAATTTTTCAATTATACCAATTGATGTTTTAGTTATTGGAAAAAAGTTTTTTGAAAAATGCAGTGAAGTAAAATCTGATAAATTAAATTATACATTATTAGAAGCAATAATTGAAGCGACAAAAAATTATCCAAAATATAAGGGTAATTGGACTTTTTTTGGAAATGAAAATTTAATATTAAATGATTAGGAGAATTCAAATGAATATAAGAAAGGTAGCGATCTTTATAGGAGTAATTATTTTAATAGTGTTTTTTACTTTTTTGGCAT
The DNA here is from genome assembly GCA_041654635.1 of Candidatus Muiribacteriota bacterium. Classification (GTDB taxonomy): domain Bacteria; phylum Muiribacteriota; class Muiribacteriia; order Muiribacteriales; family Muiribacteriaceae; genus JBAZDD01. The sequence continues at coordinate 1,877 of JBAZDD010000263.1, read as the reverse complement.
ATGGATATTATGATGTTTTTTTTGTGACACCTATGAGAAAATCACCAAAAGTTTTACAATGTTGGGGAAATATAAGAAATTTAACGAATAAATTTAAAGAAAACAATGTTGAAAAAAAATTACAAGAAATTATTGAAAATGAAAAAAAAAATAAAGACATTTTTTCTTTAAAAAATGTTGATTTTTTAAGTGAAAATGATATTGTTGAGTGCCCTTCTGGTGGAGAATATTTTTTTAATGAAAATGGGATATATTGTAATATTCATGGTTCAGTGTATTTAGACCCTTATGGGAAATTTAAAATTAATCCAGGAGATAAGATTTTTAATTTAAATGATTTAAAATATTGGTTACATTAGCAATAAATACCACAAAGTATTCTAATTATACCCTATTGTAAGGTTCAGTTTTTTTGAGTACAAATAAAAAAATAATATAGATACAAAAAAATATTACACAATTCTGGAAGCAGCAAATTCAGTTATAGAAGATTTTAAAGATTTAAAAAATAATTTTGTTATTAAAGGAAATCAGGAGCTAATATTAAATGAATAAAAAGAAAGTTATAATTTTTTTTCAATATTTTTTAATCTGTTTTTTACTAATAAGTGTATGGTTTATTTATCAACATACACTATTTACGAAAAAAGTAAAATCACCTTCTTATTATAAGTGTTGGGGTACATCAAGATATTTGGATATTTTTTTTAATGAAAATAAACTAAATACATTATTAGAAAAAAAATTAAAAATGAAAATAGCACATCAATTAATATTAACAAATTTATTCAAAATGATTTTTTTGTTTCTGAAATATCTGACGAAAAAATAAAATCTCTATTAAAAAAATTAAATTCATGTTCAGCAAATGGTAATTATTATTATAATAAAAATGGATTTTATTGTACAAAACATGGTTCAGTATCATTAGATCCGTATGGTAATATAAAAGAAAAGGAAGGGGCATTTTTATTTAATTTAGATGACTCTATTTTAAGATATGATTTTTAATTTTTTCAGTGGGGTATATTTTAGATGAAGATTAATAAAATACATTTTTTTATTTTACTTTTTATATTAAGCTTTCATGTAATTGCCTTAGAATTTGGACAAGACCGAATAAAAGAAAAAGAATTTTATTATAATAAAGCTGTAAAATATATTAAAAATAAATATATAACGGAAAAAGAACTTAATGATTCTAAAATATATTATAATATTGAAGGTGAAAAAGAAATATTGCACGATTTAGAAAAATTACTAATTGTTGTTAGAATAAATAGTTACACTGAAACATTTAGAAAATCTTTTGATTTTAAATTTACAATTGATGGGGATTTAGTTTATTTATATTTTTCAAATGATGCTGAAAAAACAACAATATATAAAATTGATCCAGATAAAAAACCTGGTTATATTGAGATAATAAAAAACAGCAGAAAATATATGCAAGAGTATCTTCCAGAAAATATTAATCAGCAGGATATTAAAATAATTGACTGGATATTTGATTTACATTTTATGACATCAGGAAAAGATGAATTGAAAAGCCACTTTATAGATTATGTTTACAAAAAAGACAATTTATATTATCCAATATATTTTCGCATGGAAATTCATATTGATGGTAGTTTTTCAACATTTGTTCATAGAAAAAAAACAAATTTTGATTTATTAAAGGAAAAATTAAATTACCAAATAAATATTACAAAAGAAGAAGCAGAAAAAATAGGGTTTGAAAAATTTATAGAGTTTATAAAAGCTAATAAAGACGAGTATGTAATTATAAAAGATTTTTATAAAGAAGATATAATAAATGGGAAAAAAGATAATCTTTTTGCAAAATCATCAATACCTCGTTTTTATAAAGGGGAGCC
>JBAZDD010000262.1:0-3564 GCA_041654635.1 Candidatus Muiribacteriota bacterium | reverse complement strand
ATAATGTTTTTTTATTGACAATAATGTTTCTTTAATTTTTTCAGTCATAATTATCATATATTATTGATGTTTTATGTTTAAAAACCTTTCCAAAGTACCGGCCTTGTTGAATAATACATAAGTTTAGTTTGTGTTGATTAATTGTGATATATAGTTTAAAAGTATTAAGAAATAAAGGGTTTTTTGAAAAAAAGAAAAAAAGAAGAAAATGAAAAATTAGCCTTTCTTTTTATTACAAACTAAATTATAATCATTTATTAAAGAATATTCTAATTTTTCTCTATTTTCTTTAGTAGAATTAGGCATCAAATGTGTTGCAACATATAAAGGACAGCCTTCAGCTTGGGAAACCCAACAATCATAACTAGTGTGATTTTTTGGAAAACCTCTTTCTGAAAGATTTTTTGATTGACCAAAATACAATACCCTAAAACTAGATATTCCATTTTCGCCATTACCTTTATGTGCCATTATAACGTACAATCCAGCTCTGTAAGATGGATCAAATTTTTCTAATTTGACTATATTTTCAAATTTAGTGGGATAAATTTTACCCCATTGGATATAAATCATTGTTGTTCACCTTTTTTTATATTTTATTTTATAATAGGAGTCTGAACTCCTATTATTTTTTAACTACCATAGAATTTTTATGATTTCTACAATTAAGTAAACACCTATAATTCCAACTATGGTCGAATATATTATAGTTTTTATATTAATCATATTTTATTCCTCCAATTTATATTTGAGGAATCATAATAAGTAAATATATTTTATATACATATATTTTAGTAAAAAACTACTATTTATAAATTATATGTATCATTAATATATTACAATATTATGACAACTAAGATTAGATTTAAAACGCTAATTCAGAATCTAATCTTAGTTTAAATCCTATATATAATATAGTGTGTAATTTATATTTAATTCTTCTGTTTTATACAAATAAAATATATTATTAAAAGCTAATTGGTATATAATATATTTACGCCGCAAATTTAAATTTTTAATTGAATTAGATTTTTATATATCTTCATATCATCTAATATTTTTGAAAGTCCAATTTCATTACAAATAAATATAGGAATATTTCCATTAAAATTAATTTCTGAAGTGTTCATTCTCATTTTAGCTTTAAGCCAATTTATTAAAAAAGGATTATTAAATTTTTCAGGAGTCAATTTTGTAAGATAAACCATTGATTCTACTTTATCAATATTATTTGAATAACAAACAATTGGAAAAACTAATATAGGTAAGTTAAACTTATAATTAAATTCATAAACAGTATGAAAACAAGACTTAATAATTTGATTTAAGGGAGAATTAGATTTAATTGTATCATCCAATTTTTTATGAATTGTTCTCCAATCAAAATAAATTAAATTTTGAGTGTGTTCAATTTCTTTAAATCCTACATGATTATATTTTTTATAATTCAACATCGTAAAATAACCATAATTCATCTTATAGTCATAAATACTTTTAAAAGTAGATTTTTTAAATTCATTAACATTTTTACATTGAATTTCTAAAATTATTACTTTATCATCACAAATTAAATAAGCAACAACATCGTGATCAGTAATTAACCCTCTGTATTTAAATGATTTAGAAATATACCTATCTTTAATTGCATCAAAATAATCTTTTTCTAAAATTAAATTATTAATTTTATTTTCAAAACTGTCCATATATATCTAATAATATTATTTTTTAAAAACATTTTTTCGATGATATTCCAAATATAATTTTCTTTTTTCAGTTAAATACACGTTTTTTAAATTATAATTAGAAAGATTTTTTTTTAAACTAGAAGACAATTTATTTGAAATCATTATTTTACCATTATCACAAAAAGAAATATACCCTTGATCAAATAAAATATCCATGTTTCTGCTTAATAATAATCCATTTTCAAAATCATAAGCCACATTGTTATCAGCTAAAATAAAAGGTATAATATGACTAGCTACTAATGATGGATAATCAAGATGTTCAACCATACAGTTTACAACACCTTCTTTTTCCAAGGATTCTTCTTTAAGTTTATTTTTATATAATCTGTGTAAATAATCGTCTCTTTTAAAAGATTTTTTATTTAAATCATTACCAAATATTATTTGAGCATCTTCTTCAAAATATAATTTATTATTATAAAATATAACATCATCTAATTTTTTTAATAAATTTGTCAAATAACTTATTTGATTATATTTTCGTTTAATAAAGCCAATTTTATTTGCATTATTCACATACTTATCTAATTCTTTACGAGTAATATAATCTCCAGAAAATTCATCCAAATTTATTGTCATCATTGCAATAAGATCTTCTTTATTTAAATTTCCAATTTCTTCTAAAGTTTTTATTAAAAAATTAATTTGATTCCAATTATGTTCTTTTGTTATAGATGCATTAAATTTTGAATTTGAATAAATAATTTCAGATAAAATAGTTTTTCTTCTTCTAGAAGTTCTTGCCTCTAAATAAAGTTTAGTTTTTTCATGATAAGAATAATATTTTGGATTTATAAAACCTAATTTAACACACTGATTAATTGCTTTTCTAATTGAACCTAATTGATTAAATTTATTATTTGACGATTTAGGTGTTTTTTTCAAAATATCTTCTTGTAATTGTTTATTATCTTCACTACTATAAACATAATTTCCATCACTATTTAATTCATCTATTTTATTAACAATCAATTGTAGTGTATTTAAAAATTTAGAATCATTAAAATTAGTATATTCTAAAGTTAGTTTCCAATATTTTTCATAATTTTGATTTTTTATTGAATTCATTTTAGCTCATTTTAATAATAAATAAATATTCTTTATTTTGCATTTTTTTTTCCTTACCAGTAACTTGGTAATTATGTTTTTTTTCAATAACTTTTACATCTTTAGAATATTTACCTAATAATTCTAATAATTGTTCTTTAGTTGGATATGAAGAATTATTATAACTTAATAACCAATATTTATATTTTTTTAATTTTGAAAACAAATTATCAAAAAGAATTAAAGAATTACTTTTATCAATAAAATTATTTTCAAAAGGCAATAATTTTTTTTGTAAAATATATTCATCTAATAATCCATAAAAACCAAAATAATTATTCATAGTTCCTGTATAAGGTGGATCTAAATAAATTAAATCAGCCTCTATTTTTGGAATTAAGTTAAATATATCTTCATTATAAGATTTATTTTTTTTCATATTATTAAATATAGAATAATTATATTCTTCAAGATTATTTAAAAAATGATATTTAAAACTTTTATTATGATAAGCTCTCCTTCTTTTATACATCTTATAACTATAATCCTCATCTCTTAATTCCTGTATTTTTGTCCAAGATAAATTGAATCTAGAATAAGGCATTTTTCTAATCATAGCCCTTCTAATAAGAGAAAAAGCAAGTGCTTTTTTATATTCTGAACCTAAATTATTAATATTATCTCTATATTGATCTAATTCCATACATTCTTTTTCAAAAAAATATACATCTGAATAATTTTTAAACATAAAACCTCTTTTTGGATTTCC
>JBAZDD010000261.1:0-3572 GCA_041654635.1 Candidatus Muiribacteriota bacterium | reverse complement strand
GTTTTCTGGGTCTGTTTTTTCTACTATTTTTCCATTTTTATTATATTTATACCTGTAACTTGCTCCTTCTGCATCTGTTACTGTTTTTATCTGTCCTGTTTTTGTGTATTCTGCTGTTACTTTTTCTTGTTTTCCATTTATTATTTCTGTTATTCTTCCTGCTAAGTCATAACTGTATTTTAAAAGTGTTTTTCCGCCTGCTTTTATTTCTGTCAGATTTCCCATTCTATATATTATTATAAAACATAAATAATATTATTTAAGAAAAACCTCATATATACTGTGTTTTAAAATTATAAAATTAAAAAATATTATCAATATTAAATTTATAAAATTAATTATAAAAGATGATTTTAAGTAATATTTTAACAAAAAAGTATTAAAACCAAAAATGTGAAGTATTATAATAGGAAAAATTAACAATCTAAAATCTCCATAAATTATTTGAAACACTAATAATATAAATAAAGATATCATCATACATATTAATAAATGTGTAAAAATTAAATTTAAAAATTTAAAAAATTTATTAAAGTAAAAATAATTTATTTTGATACTTTTTATTTTATTTATGGTTAATTCAAAAAATTTTTTAAAAAAAATAATATATATAAAAAAAATAATTGATACGAAAAAATTTTTATTTGAAAAATTATAAGGATAATAAATTGTAACATTATCTGATAAAATAATCCCTAAAAAATGACCAATTATTAATTTAATACATAAGACTAAAAAAACAAAAAAGACCATATTTTTAGTTTGTGAGAAAACATTACCGAAATATAAAATACTTATATGAAAAATTATAATCGGGATTATCACAAATTCCCATATATCATATAATTGATAAAAAATGTTAAAAAATTCACTTAATAATAACAATTTTGAACATACTAAAAATGAACTATAAATAAAAAAGTAACTAAACATTATTGTGAACCAATTATCGATTTTATAAAATTTGTCATCAAAAAATATTTTTGAAATTATAACAGTTAAAATAATTAATAAAAAAAAATAATGAATTGAATATTTTTGAAATTTTAATACACCTATAAAAATCGGATTATTAAAATACAGAAAAATACTAATTAAAGAAATTTTGATATTTTTCAATAATACCGAATTATCAAATAAGGTGTTATTAATCATATATATATTTCTCAATAACACTATAATTTAAATCAAAAATTATAATTGGATAATTCCAACAACCCTTATACTCAAATAAGATTTTATCATCTATATTTATGACATTATTTGGCTCACCCATTATTTTTATTACTTCAATTTTTTTCATACCAATTTTTATTTTTTGAAAATTGAAAAAAATAGTGTAAATATCGAAAAAATAAATAAATAAAAAAAATAGTAATATATTAAATAATAATAATATAAAAATTAAGACTCTTCGCATTTTCTGTCCGTAAAAAATCGATTTATTGAATCATAAAAAGCATCTTCGGGGTTTTTATAAAAACGTTTAGGCAAATAATACTTATAAAACCAATCTTGTCCCATTTTATTTGAAAAAAAATCTTGTGCATCAAAAGCTGAATCTTTATGAAATGGTAATTGACCAATTTCCACCACTAACCCAGCTTGCTCACCTAAAGGACCAATTATTAAAAAATGTCTCATATCAAAAACTTGATTTGGATTTTTTGGATCAATAACATATCTATATTTACTATCAGGACCCTTTCCAGAAAATAATGAAATAATTGTTTTAGATTTTTTTTTGTTTTTTAAACGCTCGTTTCTAAGATCATTTAAGGTTTTTCCTTTAATATGAGTTAAGAATTTTTCATAAGATATCGCTTGGTCTATATGCTTTGATCGTTCTTTTGGATTTTTCCAAATCTTTTCATAAATATATCCCCAGGGGTCGGTGTATATTAGTGGGTTATTGCCTACGTATGTGTAATCATTTAATTGTAATGGATTATATATCACTGCTGGATTTCCTGTTATAAATCCGGCTTCGTTGAATTTATCTCTTTGAGTGAAACGACCAATTTGTGGATCGTAGTATCTACTTCTATAAAAATATAAATCTGTTATTTCATCAAATTCGCGACTGGTAAATCCAAACGGGGTAAAACAAGGCTGGGTCAGGTCGTTTTGGTCAGTGTAATCTTGAGAACGACTCTGACCCTCAAATTCACCACCAAATTCATCATATAATCTGTAATATAACATTTCTCCATTTTCATCAAATATAGATTTTATATTACCAAGATAATCCCTGATGAAGTAAAGTTCATTAGGACTGAAAGTCCGGTCACTACTCTTCAATATTCTGTTTTCTTTGCCTTTTGTCATTATTAAATTTCCCTGGTTTTCATAAAAAAAATATTATACAATATTTTTAACCAATGTAATCTCCAATAAAATTTATCACAATACGTACTAATTTAACGTAAATTATAAAATTTATAAATAAGAATAATATTATTTTTAAACAATTAAACTCTATAATTTTTTTAAGATATATTAAATTCAACAAAATAAAAAAATATAAGAATATAAAAATGATAATCTCATAATATACTGAATTAAAATAACCTATTTGTAAATTTAAATTAAAAAAATCATAAATAGCCCAATTAAAAAACAGTCCAAATTCAATTAAAACACCATTAAATAAAACGATTTTTTTTCTAATTTTAAATTTTTTATTAAAATATAAATAAAAAATAAAAAATGGATAACTTAATAGCATTCCCCAATAACCTATTATATGAAATTCACTTTGCATTATCCAATATTCATTAACAAATGAAATAACTAAAAATAATAATGCTCCAAATATTGACAAATAAAATTTTTTTTTCTTTTCATAAAACCAGTAATTTATTTGTTTATAAATGATTATAGGCATAATAATCAAATGTATTAATAATGTTGAATAAATTAAAAATAATTCCATTTCAATCACCAATTATACAAATAATACAAATTTGGAGGATTAGGATAGTTTTTATAATTTCTAATTTCGTCTAACCTATTTTTCAGTTCAGGATCACTCCATATTTTCCCCGTATTACCTGTTGAATAATCTTCTTTTGACATCAAATCATTTAATACATTATATTCATGCTCAAATGCTTGTCTTTCAATTTCAAGTCTATAATCAATATCTTTATTGTATCTTGGTACATCTATACATTGACTGCGAGCATGAAACATTTCATGTTCAAACATTGCTTTTTGAATTAATGGATGATTTTCATAAAAATTTGGAAAAATATAGATAGTATCTTTTTTAGGATTCCAACCGGCATGTGGGGGATAAAAATCTAAAAATGGATATCTTTTTATAAATCTGAAATTAAATATTTTATTTTTTATTTTTGGTAAAGATTTTCTTGAAAATCCCCAGGGGTCGGTGTAGATTAGTGGGTTATTGCCTACGTATGTGTAATCATTTAACTGTAATGGATTATATATCACTGCTGGGTTTCCTGTTATAAATCCTGCTTCGTTGAATTTATCTCTTTGAGTGAATCTGCCAATTTGAGGATCGTAGTATCTTGAACGGTAAAAATATAAATCTGCTATTTCAT
>JBAZDD010000260.1:0-3603 GCA_041654635.1 Candidatus Muiribacteriota bacterium | reverse complement strand
AAATCTAGATTTTCGACTTTTTCATTCATTTCATTGTTAAGCATGTGTATAAAATCTGAATTTTTCCCATTTAATATTTTTATAATTTCATCAATGTTTTTATGGTAAAATGTTTTTCTGTTACTATTTTCACAAGGAGCAAAACAGAAATTCAACCCCTTTCTCAGACAACTTTTTTTTGATAAATTCCTGCATGTTCTTATTTTAAAATATGTGTTAATGAAATCAAGAAATGTATCAAGTTTCTTTCCAGTTACAAATGGACCGAATTTTAATTTAAGTTTAATTTTTGAACTTGGACGAATTTTTAATACTCTTGGATATTCTTCATCTGTAATTCCTACATAAGGGTAAGTTTTATCATCTTTCAAAAGAATATTAAACGGTGGCTTTTTATCTTTTATTAAATTATTTTCTAAAATAAATGCTTCTTTTTCGTTATTGGTTACAATAAAATCTATTTTTGAATATTTTGAAATAAGAATTTTTACCTTTAAACTGATATTACCAGAGCTGAAATATGAAGCCACTCTTTTTCTGAGTGATTTGGCTTTTCCAATATATAAAATATTATCAAGTTCATCAATAAAAAGATAAACCCCTGGACTATCTGGTAATTTTGGCAAAAATATCCTCCAGCACTTTAATTTTATCGCGGAGTTCGGCCGCTTTCTCAAAATTAAGCAGACTGGCAGCAATTTTCATTTCATATCTGAGATATTCTATCTCTTTTTTAATATCAGCAGGAGTTGATAATTTTTCCTTTTCCAGATTCTTACCACCAATATCATCAATTATTTTTTCAAGCATATTAAGTTTTCTGGATTTTATATTAACAGGAGTGATATTAAACTCTTTATTAAAATTTATCTGTTTATTTCTTCTTTCATCAATTATTCTTATTGCTTCTGATAAAGACCTTGTCATATTGTCAGCAAAAATTATTACTTTACCTTCTATATTTCTTGCACATCTTCCACACAACTGAATAATTGAGTTTACACTTCTTAAAAAACCTTCTTTGTCCCCATCAAAAATTATTACTAACCCAACCTCAGGAAGATCAATACCTTCTCTTAAAAGATTAACACCTACAATAATATCAATTTCATTTCTTCTCATTTCATTTAAAATTTTTGTTCTGTCAATTGTATGAATTTCAGAATGTAAATATTTAACTTTGAAATCAAGATTAATCAGATAGTCTGTAACTTTTTCAGATAATTTTTTAGTAAGTGTATTAACAATTATTTTAAGTCCTTTACTTATAGTCTCTCTTATGTTTTCTACCGTTTGGAATATCTGGTTTTCGGTTGGTTTAATAATTATTTCAGGTTCAATTATTCCAGTTGGTCTAATTATTAATTCTACTACATTTTTCTTCGCTTTCTCTATTTCATATTTGCCCGGAGTTGCACTTACATAAATTATTTGATTTGTTCTTTCTTCAAATTCTGAAAAATTCAGAGGTCTGTTATCGTATGCACTTGGTAATCTGAATCCATAATCAATTAGATTCTGTTTTCTGGCTCTGTCCCCCCTTTCCATTCCAGTTATCTGAGGTATGGTTATATGAGATTCATCCACAACAAGAAGATAATCATCAGGAAAATAGGAAAGCAGTGACCAAGGTGCTTCCCCGGGTTTTCTTCCATCAAAATATCTTGAATAATTCTCAATCCCCTTGCAGTATCCAAATTCTCTGATAAATTCAATATCATATCTTGTTCTTTCTTCAATTCTCTGAGCTTCAATAAGTTTTTCTCTTTCTCTGAAAAATTTAACCCTTTCAAACATTTCATTCTGAATATTTTCAAGTGCTTTTTCTTTATTGTCTTCAGGTATGACATAATGTTTTGCCGGAAAAACTCTCAAACTTTCATATTCATCAAGCTTTCTATTTTCCACAAGAGAGTAAATGGAAATTCTTTCAATTTCATTATCGAAACTTTCAATTCTTATAAACTCGTTGTCAAAGTAAGGTGGCATTATATCAGTTATTTCCCCTCTAACTCTGAAAGTTCCAGGCGACAAAGCAAAATCATTTCTTTCATAATGCATATTCACAAGATTAATAAGCATTTCTTTCCAGTTTATATTTTGACCAGTCTTAAAATTTATGGAAGCATCGTAATAAAAATCAGGTTTTCCAATATTGTAAATTGAAGAAACAGAAGCCACTATTATAACTTCTTTTCTTGAAAGCAGTGAGGCAGTTGCATTATGCCTGAGCATATCAATCTGTTCGTTAATACTGGAATCTTTCTCAATATATGTATCAGTTTTAACAATATAACTTTCAGGCTGATAATAATCATAATAACTGACAAAGTATTCTACAGCATTATAAGGGAAAAATGTTTTAAATTCATTAAATAATTGAGCTGCAAGAGTTTTATTATGAGTAATAACCAGGGTCGGTTTCTGAACTTTTTCAATAACATTGGCTACTGTATATGTTTTCCCGGAACCTGTCACACCAAGAAGAATCTGATGTTTTTTATTTTCATTAAGATTTTTTATAAGTCCTGATATTGCTACAGGTTGATCCCCCGCTGGATTAAATGGACTTTTTAGATTAAATCTCATTTCATATTCCTTGCCTTGTTTTTAAGTTGATTTAGTTTATTCAATGCTTTCAACGGGGTGGTATTATTAATATCAATTTTTTTTAATTCCTCAATTATAGAAATCGCTTCACCATATCTGAAATAACTTTCTTTTACTTCTTCTTCTTTAAATAAACTTAGTTCATCTGTAGTAGTTTCCATGGAGATTTTTGGTGTAGAGTATTCTTTATCAGTAATATTGTTTTTATCATAACTGCTTTTCTTCTCAAAAGAATGAAGCAGTTCAGAAGCTTTTTTTATTACTTCATCTGGAACCCCTGCAAGTTTCGCAACATGAATTCCATAACTTCTATCAGCACTCCCTGAAATAATTTTATGAAGAAAAATAAGCTCATTATTTTCTTCTGCAATTGCAACATTAAAATTTTTAATTCCTTTATTCATATTTTCTGAAGCTGTAAGTTCATGATAATGAGTAGCAAAAAGAGTGAAAATTTTTTGGTTTGCAAGATATTCTGTTACTGCCCATGCAATACTAAGCCCATCATAAGTTGAAGTTCCTCTTCCTATTTCATCTAGAATAACAAGACTGTTTTTATCAGATTTTTTTAATATCTGTGCTGTTTCATTCATTTCTACCATAAAAGTTGACTGTCCGAGAGAAAGATTGTCCCAGGCTCCAATTCTTGTGAATATTTTGTTGAAAATCCCTATTTTAGCTTTAGAGGCAGGAATAAACATACCGGTCTGTGCAAGCATTACAAGTAAAGCAACCTGTCTTATAAAAGTTGATTTACCTGCCATATTAGGTCCAGTTATAATAAAAAAACTGCTGTCTTCATTATTCATATAAGTATCGTTAGGAATAAAATCGTTTTTTAACATGGCGTCAATAACCGGGTGTCTTCCATCTTCTATTTCAATAATTTTTTCATTTAAAATCTCAGGTCTTATATAATTATTTCGTGAAGACACTTCAGCATTTGAGCAATAACAGTCAATTTCTGCTATGATATCAGCAGCTTCAATTATA